>CAZQNI010000068.1:0-7276 GCA_964594255.1 uncultured bacterium
CGAGGCGTTCCGCTACTTTTACTTTTCGGTCGTCCAGTTCTTTAATCGAGATTATTCCTTTTTCGTCAAGCAGCTCAATCAAAGCGTAGAGGAATGAAGCAGCTTCCATTGTTTTTCGGGTATTCGCGTTTACCCGGGTATGCGTATACAGAAAACCGGATGAAAGCTCACTCAAGATTTTAGACACGATTTCGTCAAATTCGCCATTTAATGATTCTTTTTCAATCCCTGTTTTTTCTAATAAATAATCCATTTTACTCATATTTCCTCATTTTTATATTACTTTTAATTATTCATTTAATTCCTTCCACGCATTGATTGACTTTATTTATCAAGTGTTGAGACCTACCCTTCTCACTCATTTAATTTCCCTAAATTACACAAACTATTTAAAAATTCATAATTCAATGCTGACTCCCTTATCCACTTATAGTTACGATCCTTTTAATCCGCAAACTCACCTCAGGCAAAAGTTGTTTTAATAATTGGTCGCCTTTAAAATATTGAGGTGTCAATTCTAAAAGACCATCAGTTTCTTTCATCAGCTTCTCGAGTTCACTTAATAGATAAAACTTGATCGCCGGATTTGTTAGTTCAAGAATCTCCCTTTCTATCTCTGGACGTCCTGCAATGATAAGCACCAGGTCATAAATATCATAACTGTTTATATAATCATTATTCGCTCGCCCATGAAATGCATTTAGTTTAGTAATAAGAAAGTAAAGCGCAGGTATTACATTAACAACAACGCCTTTTCCTATATCGATTCTCTGTGCCTGATCTTTTGCTTCCCTAAACCACTTATTATTGAAACCGAGGATGTCCGGATCCGCCGGTAATGCATCTGCCACTAAATCTTCAATCTTCCATCGACACACAGACCCTGTTCTCTTTTTTTTAAACCCTTGCTCCCATAACTTATCTTCAAACTCGTATATTTTCTTCTTTGATTTAAAATCGAAAAGAAAGTCCACATCTTTGCTGAGACGGATACCTAAGGTATCTTTTCTCGTAAGAAATAATGGTATAACGGTTCCTCCAAGAAAGGCTACTTGCTCTCGAAGCTTTCCCATCTTTTCGGCCACAAACTGTAACATCGCAATGTTAGCATCTCTGGCATTACCAGTTTTCATTCAGCCACCTTCATAGCTTTCTTTTGTATCTATTACTGTTCCCATATCTGACTTCACCTAATAAGTTATCTGTAATTAATTGGCAATTTAATTTCCTGATAACTTGCATTTAGATAAATTCTATGCGAATTATATTGTCTTGTAAGTCAGGATTGGCACTTATTATCTTTAATGTCGCAACTCGCTTCGCCGCTTCGGGAAATAACCGAATCTTTGCCTCACCTTTGCGGAGCTTGACGCTGTTTACCTCCTTCTTCCCATCGGCATCACGGATTATACCATAGTCAGTACGAAGATAAAGTTGGTCACTATCTTTCGTACCACGCTGTGGTTTAAAACGCTCATCAATTTTTCGTATGGCAATCAAAGCGGACGTGCTCCCATCAGCGGGTATTTCCGGAATACCATCAACTGGATGTTTATCCTGTGCATCAGTTGTTATAAAGAGCGAAAATGCTTCTGGATCTCTAATAGTCAATCGAGGCTTTTTTACTGTTCCAATTAATACGAGCTTATGAGGAAATGCCTCCATATATTCATGGGCTTTCTCCTTATCGGTGACCTGGATTGCATCGTATCCGCTAAGCTTTCCTTTTGTTATCGAACCTTCAACTACTTCTTTGATTGCAGCTTCTTTGTTAAGATCCTTATCACAAAGCGCCGTTAAACCAATGATTTTACGTTCAGCCTTTTTGTATATTACCCACATATGACACCTCCAAATTAATTTTTAATTGGTCTTCTATTGTATTATTCCATTTAACCTAAAAGCAACATGCGAATTTTGACGTTGAAAGTCGGAAGCTCTTGATAACCATAAGATCCTGCAAGTCCTTTAGAGAATTTAACTATCAGTCCCGACTCGAAAACATCGCCAATATATACACTTATAGTCTCACTAAGTTTAGGTGAACTTGTTTCGTTATAAAAGACAGCGCGACATAGCCTCGCCGTTTCAACAGAGGTATCTTGTCTAAAGTAAGGATAAGTTCCATATTTATAAATTTCGGTACGAGTACCTAATTGAATGATGCTTTCTCGGAGATTTGCATTTCCATATGCATTCACCCCGTAGTAATCGTCCTCATTATCACCAAGCTTAGCCCTAGATGAACTTAAAGCCTGAACGAATTTCGGAGTGAATCCAACATCTATCGTCCTTGAGGCACCATTGGCATCGTCTTGGGTAAAAACCAAATGAGCTGTGGCTCTGTTGTTGAACTCATAGGCGCTAATTGCCAGGGCCCCAATCTGGTCGGCAGTTACGTTATGCGGATTATCTGTACTCGATAAATGATTTTCTAGAGTCAGGTCGGTAGTTCGGTGATCTTCTGTAATGACATTTTTATCGATCACCGGATTCCCCCCAGGACGGGTCAAAGTAGCAAGGGGATAGAAAATATGACCCGAAGGAGTAGTTGGAAGTGCTGAGGTGCCTTCAGCGACTCGTACCACCCATTCCCTTTTTGAACGCACACAGGTTTCTACTCCTACGGCGGGATTGATTAAATCTGTATCTTCTTCTGAATTCACTTCCCTTTCCCATACATCTAGATAAACCAAGTCGACTCGCGTACCTATTAACGGAGTAGTTAATGGCTCTAACACAGGGACTCCCCAGGCTTCAGCTAAGGAGGTGTTATTAAATAATGGTTGTTTGGTATATCTAATGTCGTTTTCATTTATAACTTCCCATCCATCTACCAAACAGCGACCTGCGCCCTCCGGTGTGCCATCACCGCCTTTGATTATAAAATCATTAGGAACTCCATTATTTACGGGCTTGATATGGAATCCATCATTGCCTTTGGGAACCCCGTTACCTACGAACCACTTGAGAAAAGACTGAAGTTCAAACATCCTGATATCTTCCTGCTCATTCCAATCGGCATCTACTAAAGGCACCCCCTGCTGCAAACGGACGCCGACATAGTGCTTCAATTTATCAAAAGTATCTCTCGAAAAATTACCCATTTTACCTCCTTTTAATTGATATTCTCCTCCAAATCATGGTACTGTTGTGAAAATAAAATAAACTCATCAATCAGTTCCCTTCTATATTGGAAATGTTAATTTTATAGTTCTGGAAAGTTCCATAGTATTGTCTTTTGTAATGACTCCATGTTCGACATAATTTATTAGAAACATTCTGTCTAGATCGAATTTGCTGGTATCTGGATCTTTGCAAATCCCAACTAAAGCAAATTCCTTCAAATTAAAAGGTTCTTCAGAAGGTTCATCTTCTCCAATTGTAACACTTATTTTGAGCTTATTTGTAATATTAGTTTCAGTTTCAGGAACTTCATTATCTTCCTCATCGAGATACTTAATATCTTCAATTTTTTTTGCCCAGACCCCCTCTGGCTCTGTATTTTCCGGATGATTAAGCCATTCAAAATAGCCACTTAGTTTATCTTTAAAGTCCTCAGGATTCTCACCATTTCCAGTGCCCACAGCTATGTACTCTACCCCTATTGCCTGCCCATAAAAGTCTTTTTTCATTAAAGCAGCAAGAAATCTGCCGCAATCTTCGACTATAGCATTGGATTTCCACCCATTATCCTTGATGATTTTTCCTTTTCTATATACAACATCCCTGTATTCTCCTTTTATTTTCAATTTTATCTTCTCATCCACTTTTACCTCCATAAATTTTAAAAATATATAAATACACTTTATCAGAGCTCTAATTCTACATCAATTTTACTATGCGGCGTCCTATATTGTAAATCATTGGTATTGCCATCGTAGGTTTGATCATCGCCTACATAATACGTGTAAAGCCAGTTCCAGTTAGTGCTGTCTACATACACACCCTGTACGTTACTGTATTCTTCTCCAGCTTTTACCCTAACTTTGCTTTTGTATTCATCGATGATAGAGTTTATATTATAAGTCTCATAAAAATCGATCTCTTCTATAACTTTTATTTCCGCTCTTACAAATACCGGCAAAAAAGAATCAATTATCTTATGGAGCTCTTCTTTTATTCTGAACTCCTGTTCCGGAGAATTAATGTAAATAAACAAACCGATCACGTTCCTTGAATAAAGCCCATTTTTGCTTGTATCTGTAACGTAATGCATCTCATCTTCATATTTACCCATATTCCTTAATAATTTTAAATCGTTTGTCTTCACTGTTTTTGATACTTTACGATAAAATTTCGTGCATTCCCACCCATTAATCTCTTCTTTTTCATTTTCCCGACCTTCGTCCATCCCATAAGAGCGAAATACATTATTCATATATTCCTTAACACAACATTTTTTACCCGTCAAAAAAGACACAAGATTAGCTATTCCGGATACAGTACCTTTCTGTTTGTAAAACTCTATTGCACGTAAAATATATTCACGATTTTTTTCTCCCAACAGCTCATATAAATCAAGAGACATCCAATTGGCAAGCCAGTTATAAAAATCTTCGGGTGCTGCTATCGGGTCAAAATATTTAGAGATTTCGGATATTATCTCTTCCTTGTCATATAAAAAGGATTCAAATATCGACAAAAACCGCTCTAAAAACTCCTTACTTTTAGCATCTTCTTGGTAAGTTGAAGGAAGGTATCTTAGGTATGAAAATCTGGGATAATATATCTTCACCTGCCTTAGCACAGGACTCTCGACTTCTTCGTCCTTACGATAGAATTTTATTTGTAGTCTTATATATCGTCCCGCTGGAGCTTCTACAAGCGCATCTTTTGTATCTTTAAAGATGATGGTACCCGACCAATTTTCTCCTGTTTCTTTCCTGTCGGTCGTCCAAAAAGAAACTTCAAGTGCGGCGTTTTCAGGAATACCAGCATCTAAAATAATCCGATGCCAGCGGCAACTCTCAATTCCACTATCAAGGAGGTGTGATGTATAAGTGCCAACAATCTCACCTGTAAGGAGTTTTACACGATCATTGGCAGTCAGATTCTCAAGGTTGCCCACTCTCCAATCTTCACTTGTTAATGCCCTGAATTTTAACTCCCTAATCTTAGACATTTTTTTCTTCCTTTACCGTAATCTCATGATCTTCTTCTTCAAAAAATACCAGGCCATACTCCGGTATATTAACGTCGCCTTCTTGCTCTACTCCTTCCTTCTTTAGTTTTATACTCTTTAATTTTCCACTCTCAATATAGTCTACACCTTCCACTCCTTCTATAAGTTCATATATCTCCGAGATATAAACAGACCTTCCAAAAGGCCAGCCATTACTATCTTTTCCACCTGTAATCGGATTCAAAAAGCTCTTTAATGCTTCTATCACTGCTTCTTTTACTGTACTTTCAAGGTATTTGGGCTTTATTACAACTTCAGCCTCTACGGAAACCTTTATATACTCAGGAGGTATAACAAATAACTCAGTTGTAAGCAGACGGTGTTTATCTAAGTGTTTATAAACTGTCTCGAGAAAGCCTGGGCTCGGCTTCGGTTCAGTAGTATATGGGCTATAAGGAACAACTACGACTGTAACAATACCAGGAATTTCACGATAATGTATTTTGTGGTACCGAGGTATTGCCCTGGCTCTGACAACTTTAATTCCTGGTGTGTTCCTGGCAAGATACTCATAATCCTCGGAAGTGACTGCTCTATAACTCTTTTTCATATCTTTTCTTACACGATGTATTGCTTGCTCAAGAGTCTCGGCTTCCATCCCTCCGGATGCGGCTTTTTTATTTGTAACACATAACTCTTCAGGAATTTCACTTAGTACTCTATTGACAGTATTCAGAGGCACATTTCCCCAATCCCCACCCCCACAGGAATAATAAACGCATATGTTATTCTCTCCTTGGGGTGGAACTTTACCGTTGATGCCATCACCAAACGTAATTCGACCGGTAGCCAGATCCGCAACGTAATACCTGTCACCAGGTTTAGAGGCATCGAAATCTTCAACTTTGCTCCAATCACTTCCATTGACTTGAACTTTCAGTGTTTTTTCTAAAATCGGCGTATTTTTTAAATCTATATAAAAATCAGGCAGTCCGTTACCGGAGAAGATACAGGGTTCTAAGGTATCGCACTGAATCGCCGAGACCGTATTCAGACGTATCACATCTATCCTTGGCGGAATTTCATAGCCTCCTTCCTCTACTCTGCATCTAACCCAGTAAAGTTTGCGGCCATCAATAATTGTGTTTTCTATTTCTCCTGTAAGCTTTATCCGGATTTTACCACTTACTGTAAGATAATTTGTTTCATCTTCGATTTCCAGGCTCTTCCAATCCCCACCAGCAAAGTATTCCCACTTCAATATAGCAGAGGGAAACACATCTGGTTTCTTTTCTCCATATTCATCTGATACACCTAATTTTTTCTCATAAAGATAAAATGCGAAAACTATTTCACCCATAAGGTTTTTATCAAAACCCAAGTAAAGTGCATTGTTCTTATCCGGTTTATCTTTAAAGGCGTAGTAATACACATTTTCATTTTTATTTGCTTCGGTATTGTCAATAAATTCATCTACTTCAGGACAGGACAGCACAGTCTTTAATTCCGAATCTACCACATTCAGTTCGTTTTGAGTTTCAAATATTATATCGTTCCCCGAAACCGGATCCGTAGCAGCCAATTTTGTGCCAGCCGGAACAATCAGAGAATTTTGAACTTCTTGAGTAAAAGTAACATCAACCTTAGATGGTTTTGCAGGTTCTAAATACGGAATGCCAAGGAGTTTTAAAAACTTCTTTTTACTTCTATCGGTAATTCTATTTAAGCGGTATATCTGTACTTCTGTCAACCAGGCAAAAAGTTCTATAAACGTAATGCCGGGGTCATGCACATTATGATCTGTCCATTCAGGTGCGTATATGGGAAGACGTGATAAAGCCTCCGTTAAAAGTTCATCAAAAGTTTTATTGTCAAGATTTTCTTTTGGTAGTGGCAAGTTTTATCCTCCAAATACCATTTTAATACTGTGCTCTCCGGAACAGACAGTCGGAGATCCTTTTATTTCAAAATCTTTCTCTTCGCCATTAAGCTCCAACTCCTTCAGATGATCTACGCCTTTAATACCTTCAAGCAATGCATAGATATCGGAAATATGAACACTTCTCCCAAATTCCCACCCATTTTTTTCGGGTCCACCGGTAAGAGGATGTAGAAATTCTTTCAGTTTCTTTAAAATATCTTCCTCCAAAG
>CAZQNI010000069.1:0-7235 GCA_964594255.1 uncultured bacterium
CCTCAGGGAACGTCCAGTCAGCATCAAGCGTACCATCGATTGTCGGAGAAAATTCTACCTTTGGAATTACCAGAATATTACTGATGACACTGCCAGCTCCTCCAAACGCTCCATAGTATAACCATGGATCCGGCGGTGAGTCCGCGTTAACAGATAACACAAGGCGAAAGCAAACAAGCAACAACAATATTCTTGATAAAATTGGAAATCTTTTCATGTCTTACCTCCTTGATATTCTTATATATATTTTTTTGAATATTATAATAAGTATTATAATGTATTAGATTCCATATGTCAAGAAAAATTATTAGTTTAATGTCCACAGTCGTCAGGCAAAAAAACATTTGTGTGATTCGTGAGATTTACAGTCAAACATAGCGCTTGGCTTTTGGCCTTTTGCTTTTTGCTATTAGCTTAGAAACAAAAAAATCTCTGTGTTCTCCGTGTGTTCTTTTTTTCTCTGTGCCCTCTGTGGTAAACATTTAGGATTTTGGATTTTGGGGTTGGGATTTAGTGAACTTGACAAAGTTTTTTTGTATTATATACTCATTGATGTAAATTAACAACAAAAAACCTTTTAAAGGAGGATATAATGAAGAAATTTCTTGTTTTTGCTTGTTTATTTCTAATCAGCAACACACTCTACGCACTCGACCAGGAAGAAAAGGCGAAAAAGTCGGATGATATCGTGGTAATCGAAACAGATTTCGGAGAGATCCAATTTGGCTTGTTCAGAGATGCCGCCCCGGAAAATGTCGATAGTATAGTTAAACTGGTTAAGAAAGATTTCTATAACGGCACAACCTTTCACCGAGTTATTCCAGACTTTGTTATTCAAGGAGGAGACCCACTTACGAAAGACAAAAATCCTTCTAACGACGGCACGGGAGGTCCGGGTTATTACCTAAAGGATGAATATTCAAAAGAACTAAAACACTTAACCGGAACAGTAGCGCTCGCAAAAGCGGCGGACGACCGGAACGGTTCCCAGTTTTACATCTGTCTGAAAACATTGAGTTTCCTAGATGGGAAATACACGATTGTCGGGCAGGTAATAAAGGGGATGGATGTGGTGGAAAAGATTGCTAAGGTTAAAACGGGCAAAAATGACCGTCCCATCGAAAATGTGGTAATGAAAAAGGTACATTTAAAGGAAAAAGAAAACGAATCCGAAACAAAAGAAACAGAAAATCCGGGCGGTGGCTGCGGCTGCGGAAAAGCCAAAGAGTGAAATTAGCTTATCAGGAATTTATAATAAAGATTGCCCATAAAGGGCAGCCATTCTTTACGATTTTTCGAACACCAATTTCCACCTGCGCTCCACCCGCTATGCTCGTCCGCCTCGCGCCTCGCCCGATAAGGGTAAGCTTGACATTTATCTATCTATGTATTAAACTTAATAAAATTGAAATGGATTTTAAATATACAAAGCATGCATTGATAAGTTTACAGGAAAGACATATTGAAAAAAACCTAGTGGAAGAAACCGTCTCTTCTCCGGATCAGGTTTTTAAAAGGAAAGGAGACAAAAAAGTCGCTCAAAAGTTGTATAAAAGGCTTGATAGAGATTTCCTACTCCGAGTAATTTACAACCAGAAGGAAAATCTTATTATAGTAATTACCGCTTATTGGACTTCAAAAATCAATAAGTATTTGGAGGAAAAAAATGAAAGTAAAATATGATGAAGAGGCTGATGCTCTATATATAAAACTACGTGAAGGTAAATATTTCGAGAGCGATGAAATAAAAGAAGGATTTATTCTGGACTACGATGATAGCGGTAACATTGTTGCTATTGAAATACTAAATGCTTCTAATTATATTGACCCTGCTGATCTTTCAACAGTCAATTTCGAAATTAGCCATCAGCTAACAGAAGCTAAAGGGTAACTCTTTTTTCTTTTTAGATTTTAAAAACTTCGTTTTTATTTAATTAGTCAAGTAGTAAATTTGTTAATTAGTTTTAAACTCAACCCACAACCCCAATTATTTTGACAGGATTAATAAAGATTTACAGGATTTTTTTGTTGTTTTTACTAAATCCCAACCCCCAAATCCAAAATCCTAAAATAACGATTCGATGAATTCTTTGACTACGTTAAGGTTTTCTTTTTCCGCAAGATTGCGAAGTTCCCGAAGTTGCGAATCGATAGAAAGAATTTGTCTATCTTCTTCGTCTGTAGATTTCCGCGCGTAAATGAAATAGTTAGTCATTATTTAGAACTTATTGGCAATATAAATCTTGTCAAGAGAAAAATACCACCTTGACTTAAATGGAAAGATATTATAATTTATTAAAGCAAAAATATTTTAAGAGGAGGTAAAGGATGATTAATATTTCAAAAGCATTTATTTTTGCCATGCTAATTTTGCTTATTCTTTCAAACTCACTGTTTGCGGATTGCCCCCACTGTTATACTGCAGCAGAAGTAAAAGTTATTTTTAAAGATGGAGAAGTTATGAACGTAATAATTCCTATCTTCGGAAGGGATTTTGAAGAAAATGAGTCTAAGATCAAAAAGGGAATAGACCTCAAAACTTTATTTGTAAGAGATCTAACATCTATAACTTATGTCGATTCGTTCCGCTTTATACCAAAAATCGGGAGGCTGGCTATAAGAGAAGAAATTAAAACACTGCCCATGGAAAAAATCAATCAAATCATTTTTTTAAGTTGGGACAAAATGACAGGTGCCATGAGATTCCCAAATTTGCCAAAAGAAACAGTAGACAGATTAAAAAGTAAGAAAATATTGGGAGATATAACAATAACAGATGGAGTCTCAGACATAATATATATTAACCAAGACCCTGGTATTTCAGAGAAGGAATTTAATTTATTCTTCAGATACGCCCCTGATCGCCAATTTGACAAATACTGGAAAATTCGTAAGAAAATAAGAGCAGAATTAGGATCAATAAAAGAGGAGACTAAAGAGGTAGATTTATTGGAAAACGCAAAGAATTTTATAATTGAACTCCGTGATTCACTTCAAAAAGAAATAGAAACTCTATCGATTTCTTGTTCAAATGAAGGGATAAGAAACTATCTGAATTTTGTATCTAACCAAAGAGAGACGCACATAAAATTTCTAAACTCAATAATTGTATATTTAGAGAGTGGAGACATAGAAATTATAAAAAGTTTTGCGAATAATGATATAGACGATGAAAAGACGAAACAGCATATGAATAAGATTATAGAAAGTTATATAAACGATATTGAAAAAAGTTCGAAAAGAACCTTATTTCAAAAAAAGAAAGGCATTAAGGACGACATTAAAATAAGAGCAGAAATAACACAAAAATCAATAGCATCTCTAAATGAATACTTTTCTTGGAAAAATTATGCCCTTTTTGATAAAGCTCTTGAAAAAACAGATTTTATAGCAATAGAATATTCCTGGGATTAAACAACAAAAAACCGGTTCGATTTTTCTTTAGAAAAACTAAAGAGAAGTCTGCGACTTTGTTTTAAAAAATAGGCAATTAAACAAAGGGTTCAAGGGCTCTAGGATCCAAGGGTTCAAACCCCTCACAACCCACCTTGATTTTATTTCTTCTTTTTCTTCAAAAAAAAGGCCATAAAAATGTCACCCTATTGACAAATACTTTGAAAAATGTATATTATTGTCAACGGAGTGACAAATGAATACAGAAGGGCATAGAAAGAAAGCAGAAGAGATAAAAGGAAGTCTCGAGAAGCTGCTTCCCGATAAAGAAGGGAAACATGTTGTAGCTATCGTAGAACTAACCTACGGAATAATACAACATTTAATTTCTTATGGGATGGAGAAAAAATACGGAAGACATCTGAATACGCATATTGGACTTTGTAAGGAGTTAAGAACCCTAGGAGAAGATACGATTGCGGAAATCTTTGAAACTATTGATACCTTTAGACATGGAAGATGGTACGGCGGCAAAGGAAATGGAAACATCGTAAAGAAATGCCTTGAACTTATAAAGGAAGCTGAAGATTGGATAAAATGAATATCTACGAAGAATTTAAAGAACCTTTGATTGATTTTATCGAAAGAGCTAACGAAATTCCAAATCTTGTAGGAGTTATCTTATTTGGTTCTGCCATCAAGGGAGATGTTTCGAAAAAAAGCGATATCGACTTGCTTCTTGTTACAAAGAGTATATCCAATCCGGAAATCGGGAAGGAATCCGAAATCGCTCACTCAATAACTTCTGAAATCTCCAAGAAATTCAGCCTTGAACATCCGTTTTCGATTACTTTTTACAACCTTAATCAAAAAGACGTCGAACCGGATTTTTTATGGGAAGTGGAAAAGGAAGGTATTGTCATCTGGGCAAAACCGGAATTAATTTTAAATATAAATTTAGAAGAAAATCTAAAACCAAAATTAATTTGCTCTTATTCTTTAAAAGGATTAAAAGAAAAAGACAAAAGAGCGTTAATCAGAAAATTATACGAATCTAAATCAAAACTCATTAATGAAAAAGAAAAAATCGCACCCGGAGTTTTCATAATAGATGCCGAGAAAGAACCTTTAATTGTGAATTTATTTAAAAAATTTAATTTAAAGAATTATTCTATCAAGAAAACCTGGATCAGTTAATAAAAAACCGGTTTGAACTTTGTTTTAAAAAATAGGCAATTAACTTTTTCATTTACAATTAGCCACGAAGGCACTAAGACATAAAGTAAATTTTTTTGTTTTTCCTATTCAACAATTTTACAATTTAACCATTTAACTTAGATGCAGAGAATCTACGTATAATTCTTCTCTTTACTTTTCAAAACTTGACAAACCTTAAAAAAAATAATAATATTAATGTGATTGTTTGGTAATTAGGAGAGATAATTCTGGGGATTGAGTATCAAAGGAAGAATTAGAACGCTCGAAAAAACTTGAAAAGAGCTACGAAGAGAAAGTAGGAGAACTTACTAAATTATTATGTCGATGAATGGTCAACAAAATTTGTGATTTTAAATTAAAATACTTTAATAATTGTTGGACAAGAACATTAATATAAAGGAGGTTTATATTATGAGTAGAAAAATGATTTTGGTATTATTTGCGATGGTCTGTCTGTTTTTTCAATTGGGATTTAATGCTTATGCAAACCCAACCGAGCAATCGCTTGTCTCTTTCTCGTCCGGAGCATTAATTGTTGAAACTGCTCCCGAATACAGCTTTGAATGGGGGAATTTTATGATTATGGACGAAAATCCACAAACCGGCTGGTGCTGTGCTACAGGGAAAATTTTGGATAATACGTTAGTGTTTGAACTTGCCGAAAAAAGTGTTATTGATAGCGTGCAGTTTGATACGCGCAATATAGACGGAGAGGGGCGTGGAGCAAAGGACATTCTTGTTGAACTTTCGGATAAGGGTCCCAAAGAAGGATTTACTAAAATCGCCAGTGTATCGTTGATTGATAGGGAAGACAATCAGAAATTTCCGGTTACAGTTGATAAATCCGGAAAGTGGCTTCGACTGACTATCCGGAATAATCACGGTTCGAGCGAATATACGGAACTCATGGAGTTTCGTGCCTTCGGAAAACAACTGACAAAGACGCCATTGCCCAATGTTTCGGGGACTTATGAAACCAACTATAATGACTTTCATCTTCGACAGGAGGGTACATCAGTTACCGGATGTTATGAGTTCAATGAAGGTTTGTTAAACGGAGGTATTGAAGGTCGTATTATGAAATTTACCTGGAGACAATCGAATTCTAAAGGTCCGGCTATCATGATATTCACCTCCGATGGTGAAAAGTTTATTGGTCGTTGGTGGTATGAAGGAAAGGAAGATTCTCCAGGTGGAATATGGAACGGAACAAAAATATCTAAAGACGTCGGCGGCTGTCCTCATTGGGAAGGAGGAATGCAGGAACAAATAACTAAGGAGCTTTTAGAGTTTGGGAGAGCAAGGCTTTACGGAATTAACTTTGACGTTGATTCAGATGTCATTCGAGATGAATCAAAGCCCACTCTGGATAAAATTATCGCCATGCTCAAGGCCGAAGCGACTATGAAGTTGATAGTTGAAGGGCACACCGACTCAGACGGAACTACGGACAAAAATCAAATTCTTTCCCAGAAACGTGCGGAATCAGTTAAATCATATCTGGTTTCCGGAGGTATTTCTTCCTCGCGGCTTTTCACAAAAGGTTATGGTGAATCCAAACCAATTGCTTCCAACAAGACTGCTGCCGGGAAAGCTCAGAATCGACGCGTGGAATTGGTGGTCAAAAAGTAAAAATGATATAGAGAATGGCGCTTAACCTCATATGAAATAAATCCTCTTCTCACTTTTTTCGGGAGGGGCGGTCGGGTCTTTTTCTGATATTTTCGAGGACAATTTTTCGATTCGTAAGGATTGACAATCATTCTTCAAGATTTTTCACGCCACCAATTACCACCTGCACTCCACCACCCAATTCCCAACCCATGCTCGTCCGCCTCGCACGAGGACGCTCGGCGACCTCGCTTAGAACGCGACCGCCCTTCCGCGGAATCTTCGCCAACTACACTGATGCGCCCCTCGGAATAGGCTCGGTGATTTCCGAGACCTCGAATGTATCCTTTCGGAAGATAGAACAAATCTATATCAATTTTATCAAGTCTATAAGATATGGACTTGATAAGGCTTTGAAAAAGCTGGGGTCGCTCGGTGGGGGGAATTTCGCCAATCTTTTTTGAAAAATATCTTAAGTTTTCTAAAACTATTTTTGTTTTTTTTAGTTTAGTGGGGTAGGGTGGAAACTAAAACCTAATACCCAGAACCTAGGACCTAAGGAAATCTTTTTGAATTGAAAGTTTTATCCCCTTGATTTTTTTAGCCTTTGAGGTGGTGAGGCAATTCAGAATTCAAAATTAAGAATTTAAAATAGATAGATGTCTTTTTTCTTATTCACAGAAAATTCGAAGAAGACCAGACCCCTCTTACTTGAAATAAAAAACCGATTTCTATTTCTCTTATTTTTTATTTAACAGCTTTCACGCCACTGGTTGTTTGTATTACTTTTTTTATTGTGCCGTTGGGATTGTAATATAGGTAATCTATACATATAGAACGCCTATGGTTACCGCCGGTGGGGAGTGCGCCATTATGGTAAAAGAAATATGAGTCACCATGATAATCTATAATTGCCGGGTGGATGGTGGTGCTATTATATGCCGTATCGGCAATTCGGCCGCGGTAAGTCCATGGGCCTGTCGGGCTGTTAGATGTCGCATAATCGACACATT
>CAZQNI010000070.1:0-7231 GCA_964594255.1 uncultured bacterium
CATAGACAATATAACTATGTCCGGTTACCCATCCTATGTCTGCCGCACACCACCAAACATCATCTTCTTTCAAGTCAAACACCCATTTAAGTGTTTGTGCCGTACCAACCGCGTAGCCGCCATGAGCATGCTGTATTCCCTTTGGTTTTCCAGTCGTACCAGAGGTATATAAAATATACAGCAGGTCATTTGCATCCATTTTTTCTGTTTCGCACTCAGCCGACTGGTCTTTTGTAATTTCATGCCACCAATGGTCTTTTTCTCCATTCCAGGGTACGTCATCCCCGGTACGCTTATAGACGATAAGATGCTCCACTGAAGGAGCCTTCTCTAAAGCCTCATCTGTTTGCACCTTTAGAGCGACTTTTTTACCTCGTCTGTAGAAAGAGTCACAGGTTATAGCGACTTTCGCCGTACAATCATTAAGCCTGTCACCGAATGCTGCAGCACTAAAACCCGAGAAAACAACAGAATGAATTGCACCTATCTTTGCGCATGCCAGCATTGCTATCGGAAGTTCTACATGCATCGGCAAATAGATCCCTACTCTATCTCCTTTTTTAACCCCTAAACTCTTCAGCGCATTAGCAAGCCTATTAACCTCTGCATAGAGTTCTCCATAGGTCCATGTCTTTACATCACCCGGTTCCCCTTCAAAAATATAGGCAACTTTATCTTTTCTTTCAGTTTTCATATGTTTGTCAAGAGCGTCGTGAACGATGTTATATTTAGCTCCGACAAACCACTTGGCGAATGGGGGTTTCCACTCGAGAACTTTCTCATAAGGCTTGTACCATTCCACTAACTCTTTTGCCATCTCTGCCCAAAACCATTCTAAGTCTTTAGCTTTTTCCAACAGCTCGTCTAAGTCTTTTATCCCGTGTTCATCCATCCATTTCTTGACATTGGTCTGCTCGACGAACTCCTGTGTGGGTTTAAAAACTCTTTTTTCTTCTAACAGGACACTTATATCCTTTTTTGCTTCATCACTCAATTTCGCCTCCCTTTAATTTTTAGTAAATATTCAGTAAACCACATCAAAAATAATATAAGATAAAACGATAATCTTGTCAAGGAAAAAAATTGGAAGTTTTTTGTTACGGAATTACTGCGATCCTAAATCAAGCCCCGATCACTGAAATCTCGCTAAAATTTACCCCGACTTCCTCATTTTAAAAATTAAGTTTTTCTCCTACAATCACTTAACATAAAAATTCGCCACTATTTTCCAGATTTTAGTTTTTTGAAAAATTATGTTTTTGTAAATGAAGGGGTTAGGAATCAGAGGTTGCTTTAAAATGAAAAATTTGGTGGGTTATGTGTGGAAGTTGGGTTAGTGCGGCAAAGTCGCTGAGATGTAAAAATCAAATATCAAAATTGAAAAAGATAAAAGAAAATTAAAAAAAGTAATTGCCACGGATGAACACGGATAAACACAGATTAAAAAAATATTTTGTTGTTTCGACAAAAATAAAATATGGAGTGGCTGGGAGATCCGTGCCTATCAGTGAAAATCAGTGACTAATTAAAACAAAGAATAAATTTGGGATGGGTAGTTGGGCAATCCGTGCTAATCCGTGTAAATCTGTGGCTAATAATCGGGGTAGAGGGGTTGGGTTATAAGTAAAGACAAAAAAAATCTTTTTTCTCAGTGGTTAAATACTTAGGTGTGAGGGTCTGTGGGCTCTGTGGTTTAGTTTTTTGCAAAGAAACAAAAATTCGTAAAATTTTGGTCAAAAGTCATAGCTGATCTCATACGTATTACCTTCTTTTTTAGTAGTTACCGCATATCCTGAGTTGTGAAAAACAGATAGCATAAGCTGATTATCAGTAAGCATAACCGCATCAAACCCTTTTATTTCAAGTTTTTTTGCTATTTCAGTTAGTATGTTGAGCAGATAAGTCCCTATCCCCTTTGCCTGCCAATCGTCTCTGACCAGGAAGGAAACTTCAGCACGTTTGTTTGATTCAATGAGGTAATATCTTCCCACTCCGACAATTTGCTCTCCACCGGTATCCTGGATCAGTCCGACGATTGCCATATTTTTTGAAAAGTCAACATTAGAGAATTCTTGTATGAATTCGTGAGGAAATGTTTTTATATTTTTGAAAAATCGAAATGCTATAGATTTTTCCGAACAAGCGTAACACATATCTCTTAACATTTTTTCATCGGTTGGTTTAATTGGTCGGAAAAACAATGCAGTACCTTCACGAAGCGGCATTTTTTTCTCAAATTCTTTTGGATACTTCGCCTCTTTTGCCGGTAGTTCCTTCTGGTCAGAATATATGTACTTCCGAGTTTTTGCCTCTCGAAGGATTTCATTGCGGAAATCCGGATGTGCAATTTCAGCCAACGCAAGAACGCGTTCTCGGATACTTTTACCGAAGAGATACGCGATTCCATATTCTGTGACAACGTAGTGAACATCACCGCGTGTCGTAACCACTCCTGCTCCTTCCGTTAATTTCGGTACTATCCTCGAAACCGTTCCGTTCTTTGCGGTTGAAGGCAAGGCTATTATGGCTTTACCATTCTTTGCTCGCGCTGCTCCTCTGTTAAAGTCAACCTGCCCGCCAATACCGCTGTAAAAATCGTACCCAATAGAATCAGAACATACCTGACCGGTCATATCGATCTCTAATGCCACGTTTATGGCAACCATGTTATTATGTTGACTAATAACAAAAGGATCATTAACATACTCGGAAGGTCTAAATTCAAACATTTGATTTTCATGAATATAATCATACAGCTTTCTCGTACCATAGCAGAAACTCGCTGTTATCTTGCCACGGTTAATAGTCTTACGTTTTCCGTTAATGACACCTTCCTCAATAAGAGGAATAATAGCATCATTAAACATTTCTGTGTGGATACCGATATCATTCTTATCATGGAGATACTTAAGGACTGTCTGTGGAATATTTCCTATACCTACTTCAACAGTGGCTCCATCTCCTATCAGCGAGGCAACATTTTTAGCTATCGCATCAATGCTCTCGTCAGGTTCCGGTACTTGATACTCAAGGATATCCCTGTCGCTCTCTACAATTACATCAACCATATCCACAGAAATGAATGAATCTCCTAAAGTTCTCGGCATCTTTTCATTGACTTCAGCGATGACCATTAAACTGTTTTCCACCGCCGACTTTACAATATCCACTGAGATTCCCAGGCTTAAATACCCATTCTTGTCCGGAGGACTTGTCTGAATGAGGGCAGCATCAAGAGGAATTATCCCGCGCTTGAACAGAGAAGGAATCTCGGAGAGTAAAATTGGCGTATAATCTCCTCGACCGCTAATTATACCCTGTCTTACATTCGGCGCAAGGAAAAAACTGCAGGTTCTGAATTTGCTGCAGAACTCTTCCTGAATATAGGGAGCACTTCCTTGTGTGAGAAGATGATATATTTCAGCATCCTGTATGTCATTGTTTCCGCTGGCGAGTTCTTCAACCAGAAGTTGAGGCTGTCCGCATCCTGTTCCGATAAAAATCCTTGCTCCGGATTCGATCATCTGTATAGCGTGTGCAACATTCTTTACTTTACTCTTATATAGCTCTCTCCAGTTCGGCATAGAACTTTACTCCTTTGATAAAATTATCCTTGCATCAACGACAAAAGCTCCATCTCCTACCTGACCTACTTTCAAGGGATTAATGTCAACCTCTTCGATTTGAGAAAAATCCATCACCAATTGTGACAGTCGCAGTAAACTCGTAACAACGGCTTCAATATCGACAGGTTTCTCGCCACGAACTCCGGAAAGTAGCTTATAGGTTTTTGTGCTTTCCATCATTTTTTTACACTCTTCGGCAGTAATGGGTGACAGGCTGAAACGTACATCTTTAAGTACCTCAACGAAAATACCCCCAAGACCAAACATAAGCATTGGCCCGAATTGTGGGTCTTTTTTCATGCCTAGAATAACTTCTTTACCCCTATTAATCATTTTCTCTACCAGGACGCCTTTAAGATTTGCCTCGGGCATTCTGTTTTTAATCCTCAGCATCATTAAATCGAAAGCATCTTCAACTTCAGAGGAGTTCTCAAGTCCAACCCTTACTCCTCCGACATCTGATTTGTGAAGAATATCAGGACTTGATATCTTCATTGCTACAGGATAATCCATTTCAGTTGCAGAATTTACCGCATCCAGAGCAGTAGCCACAAAGTGTCCTTCAGGTACATTCAGACCGTATGATTTTAATATTGTCTTGGAATCAAACTCCCCAATCTCAAGAAGGTTTCTTGAACGATACGACTTTATAATCTTAATGACAGGATTTTTATTTACGGCAAAACGTTCAATAATACGAAGGGGCCTTGATTTATACGCACTATACTTAACCATCTCAAGCATTGCTCTTGCTGCTCTTTCGGGAACCGGATACTGTGGTATGTCATTTTCCCTCAGAATTTTTGACCCATTTTCAATAGTCTTAGCTCCCATAAAACAGGTCATGACAGGTTTCGAATAATTCTTTGAAATCTTTACTATAGTCTTCGCAATTGCAGTATCATTCGTCATTTTTTGCGGCGTTAGGATAACAATAACCCCATCTACAGAATTGCTCTTTAGCACTATATTTAGGCTTTTGCCATACCGGTCATTATCCGCATCACCAAGAACATCAACAGGATTATTGACTGACGCTGCCGAAGGAAGAAGTTTAAGGAGATTTGATTTCGTTTTATCATCAAGATTGGTTACCTCAAGCCCCGACATTTCAAGAGCATCCGACATCATTATTCCCGGACCTCCTGCGTTGGTGATTACACAAATACGATTACCGGAAGGCAAAGGCTGGTATGCCAGGGCAGTGCTTATATCGAATAGATGCTCTATGGACCCCGCTCTGATTACTCCTAATCTCTGAAAAGCGCATTCATATGCGACATCGGATCCTACTAAACTTCCAGTGTGAGAAGAAGCTGCTTTAGCGCCGGCGCTGCTTCTTCCCGATTTTAAAATAACAAGAGGTTTAACCTTACCAACTCGTTCAGCGATACGCATAAATTCCTGTCCGCGTGAAATATCTTCAAGATATGCAGCAATAACTTTTGTATTTTCATCCCCTTTCAGGTACTCGAAGAAATCTACCTCATCAATCGATGCCTTATTTCCTATTGAGGCTATGAGCGAAAACCCTATTCTGTTTTCCTGTGCCCAATCTTGAATGGATGCGATGAGAGCTCCGGACTGAGATACCAAAGCGATTGACCCTTCTTTTCCAATAGCCTGTCCGAATGCCGCATTTAATCCATGCCATGGATTTATTAATCCAAGACAATTTGGACCCATCATTGTAATATGGGCCAGTCGGGCGACCTGTACAATCTCACTTTGTAGTTTTTTACCCTCCTCGTTCGTTTCTCCGAAACCTGCCGATATAATAACCAGAGCTTTTATACCTTTCTTCTCGCAATCTTTTATTACGGGAAGAACGACATTCCGGTTTACAATTATTACCGCGCTATCAATATCGTCAGGAACGTCCAGCAGCGATGGATAACATTTAGTGTTGAGGATGGTTTCGCTTTTTGGATTTATAGGATAAACCGGACCTTTGAAGCCTCCTTCCAGGATATTCTTCAATACAGCATGTCCCACCTTTTGTGGATTTGTAGAGGCACCTACCACTGCGATAGATTTTGGATACAATAACTCTTTAAAACTCATATCTCCGATTTTTATATTTCAATATCATTTTTTATATTTAGAATCCTAATGTTTATGACATTATATATATGTTTTTTCGGCATAGTCTAATGTCTATTTTATATTAATCGGAAAAGCGATAATGTCAAGAATAAAACCTACAAAACAAAAATTATTTTTTCTATCTGGATCCTAAAACACAAAAGACATTAGAGATGAAAAAAAGGGGTTGACAAATCCGGAAAAATACGTATATTACTTTGTACGAAAAAGTACTTTGTAAGGAGGGTTTAAAATGGGAAAAAAGAGGAAATTTTTAAAACTATTATTTTATCTTTGTTTTTTCTTTTTGGGTGTAGTCATAAGTATGTCTATGTTGAGGGGGAATCGCTTGGTGGGGGAATTGTCGCTTCATGGGAAGAATTAGATTGTAAAATTGTCGAGCAAGATGAGTGGGGTTTTTCTTTGGGTCTTGAAGTCAGGAATATTGTTGTTGTTGAGGATTCTGTAAAATCGAGCAAGCTTTATAAGCGCAGATCTCTAGGAAGGGAGTCCGTTTTGCCTCTTCTTGGCGTGGTGATTGGAGTTGGTGGTTGTCTTGCAGGGTTCAATTATGGTGTATTCGGTAATCCTATTTTATCGGAGGGGTTTGATAATGAACGGATGGATAGAGGATGTCTCATATCTGTTGCTTCTTGTGCTGCTGGTGTTGGTATGGTGCTTGCTGGACCTCCTGGTAGTAGTAAACGTAAAGACATTAAAGCTATGTCTAATCTTGTAAAAGGAGATACTGTTTGTATGGACAGTGAGTCGCTGTCGATACGAAAAATAAAGATTTCAATCGAGGATTCGGGCTTCGAAAAAACGTATTATACAGATGAAAAGGGGAAAATTGAACTGGAATTTGCGGAAATATTGCCTGAGCCTACTGAGGTAGATTCAGTTCTTAATATCATAATTCGTTATTATGAGTTGGTTGATACGGTGAGGGTTAAACGTTTATGAAAGCTTTAAAAATAATGATTTTATTTATTATTGTTTTGTCTGGATGCAGTAAGAAGTATCTTGATTCTAGGGAGGAGGAATTTCTTGGGCGGGAAGTTCTTAAATCCTGGAAAGATTTGCGTACCGAGATCATTGCGCAAAGTGATGAGAGTTTTTCTTTGAACTTTCAAATCAATGACCTTATTGAGGTCAGAGATTCTTTAAAATTAAAAGAAGTTTATATGCGTGGGTATGAAAGGGGAGATGGTAGGATAGAACAGAATTTCTTTTTGGGCTTTTTTGAGGTTATTGGAGGTTGTGCTATTGTAGGTTCTTGTTGTTTGGCAGGATGTGCGGCTAGTTATGATTCTCCTAGGGGTGAACTTCCGGTTTGGGTCGTTGGCCTTGTTCCCGTAGGCATTGCAGGTTTTTCTCTAATGATGGATGGTCTTCCTCAATATGTTCGGTCCATAAAAGTGATTCCAGCGCATGTCCGTTTAGACACTTTGTGTGTTGATAGAGTATTGTTGTCTGATGAAAAGGTGAAGATTATGTTGGAAAATACAAACTTCGAAAAA
>CAZQNI010000071.1:0-7226 GCA_964594255.1 uncultured bacterium
TGGTCCGTAGGAGAAAGCGGAGTAGGGACTGATACGGTATGGGGTGTAATCTTAAGAGGTAACACAATCATCAATTACGAAGACCCCAACCAGCCTCACAGAGGTACATTACAGGGAATCGGTTGTTTCGATGGATTCTACGCAGATTGGATTGTAGAAAATAACGTTGTTATTGTTAATCATTACCATGGAATAACCTTAAGCGGAGCTGTAAACTGCCGCATAATCAACAATACGGTCGCTGACAGAGATACATCAGATTCCGATATAAGCCCCTGGATAAGATTAGGAAATCACAAAGATGGTTCCGAAAGCGTTGGCTGCACAATTCGAAACAACATTTATTACAGGTCTTTATCGATTGATTCACCACAAACAGAAGACCACAATCTAAGGGTAAGAAATTACGATAGTAATTTTGTTGATTTCGGGCAGTTCGACCTTCGTCTAAAAGAGGAAAGCCCCGCAATAGACGCAGGCACAAGTGAGCTTGCACCGGCAATAGACATAAGAGGAATAACACGACCCCAGGGGTCTCTGTACGATATAGGGGCTTACGAATATGTAGCTGACGAAGATAGTAACTTTTTCAGCACCTTGCGTATTTACCCCAATCCTTTCAACACTTTCACGGATATAACTTTCACTCTGCACACGTACGGAGATGTTCGCCTTGAAATATATAACTCTTCAGGCTCAAAAATAAAAGAATACGCAGATTACAGTATGACTCCAAGAATGTATCATTATACATTTTATAGAGAAAACTTCTCAAGCGGCGTATATTTTGTATATTTGAAAGTCAACAACCAGGTAGCATCGGAAAAAGTTATTCTAATTAAATAAATTTAAAAAGCAAAGAAAAGCGAGGTCTTCCGTCAGCGTTCATCAACTACTTTTAATCGCTCCAAAAATGATTTCAAGACACCAATTATTTTAGTGTTCTATAAACAATGTAATATCCCCAGGAATCAGACTTGAAATCAATAAGTCTGAAACCACTTTTTTTTAACATTTGCAAAACTTTATTGTGTTCTGTAGTTGTCATTGCCAATTTTCTTCGATGAAAGTCTACAAACATTGCATTTGTAAATTCCAGATTGAAATGTTTAGTCTGAATCGTAAAAATAAAATATTTGCCCTTTGGAAGACATTCGAAAATTAACTTAAAGGATTTTTCAATTAGTTTTTTATCTTCAAACCAATCATAAAAGCCTGAAGCGACTACAATATCAGAATTATAGATATCGCGATTTAAATCTTCCCTGTTGAAGGCGTCTCCTGTTTTAAAACTTATTATTTCTTTTAAACCTAAAAGGCTTGCTTTTTTATTCCCTTCTTTTACCCATTTTTCTTCAATATCCCTGACAACTACTTTAACCTTATTTTTGCCAACTTTTTCAATAACTTTATAAAGATAAAGACCGGTTCCTCCGGCAATATCTGTAATTTTTGCACATTTTTTGTTCAAAATTTTTACCGTATCAGAAATGACATCTACAAGGTTAAACATCCTTTCCCTAACTGATTGCCAACCACGATGAGAAAGATAAAATTTGTCGAGTATTCTTCCGAGTTTTGTAACGCCGGATGGTTTATTGTTATACACATATTCCAACATCTTCCCTGAAGTAAAACCATAAGTATAAGACATTCGTATTCCAGTACTTAGTTTTCCTACAGTCTGAAGAATTAAACGTACAATTATATATATAAATTTTTTCATTACGTCTTCCTTTCTTTTAACTCTGCAATTTTATCATAAAGTAAATCAGTAATTTTCTCCCATTCTTCTTTATTATTTCCGTAATCTTCAAACACAATGGGTTTCCCAAAATAAACGCTTACTTTAGACCTTCTGGGTATTATATTATAACAATTTAAAACTTCGTAAGTTCCATCTATGTAAGCGGGAACAACCTTTTTACA
Source organism: uncultured bacterium (assembly GCA_964594255.1). Taxonomy (GTDB): domain Bacteria; phylum Hydrothermota; class UBA3072; order UBA3072; family UBA3072; genus JAFGHJ01. The sequence goes on from CAZQNI010000071.1 coordinate 1,930, forward strand.
CGTATTTGAAACCACATAACCGATTCCCGGTTTGAACGGATTTATTTCCCCGGTTCTTGTTCTTGAGCCTTCAGGATAAACAATGATTATGTTTTTCTTTCTAAGGTAATCCTTAATCATTGATATTGAAGAAAAATCCATTTTTTTACGGTCAACGGGAATCATATTTGCTATCATGTGAGAAATAACTCGAAGACAAGTGTTGAAGAAAAAATAATCTTTAGCCGCAATAGATCTAATATGGTTGACTTTACTTATAGGAAAAGCCGAAAATAGAACAAAAGTGTCAAAATGGCTGGAGTGATTTGCTACGAGAAAAAAAGGAGCTTCGATATTTAGATTCTCGTGATTATAAAAAGTAAGAGAACAAAAATGCTTTAAATATAATTTTAAAAAAATATGCATCCATGACCTGAAAAATCTTGTTAGAAAGTTATTTTGAACCATATCATAGACAGATGGGGGAGGCTCATACTTCCACCAATCGTTATCAGTGTATGATTCCATAAAAATTGTTTATAAAATGAAAAAATAAAGGTGCGGTGAATACAAGACTATCAAACCTATCTAGGATTCCCCCATGTCCAGGAATGGTTTTCCCTGCATCCTTTACACCAATATCTCTTTTAATAAATGATATTACAAGATCACCTGCAGTCCCCCCTACCGAGATGAGAGCACCAGAAAGAATTAAATGAACAACGGAAACAAAAGGAATCAGGAATCTAATACCAAACGAAATTCCAATCGTAACGATAAGACTCACTACTGCGCCTTCAAATGTTTTGTTTGGGCTAAGATGAGGAGCAAGTTTGTGCTTTCCGAAAACACTTCCACCCAGATAGGCTGAGGCATCATTTATAGCTGTTAACAAAATTAGAAAAAAAACAAGCTCAACTCCATTATTTGAATTTCGTAGGAAAGGTACATGGGCAAGAAACCAAGCAAAGTATCCTATACCCAACATACCCAAACTTGTTTTCTGAACCATATGCGTATACTCATCTCTCATTACCGGAATCAGAAGAACCGCCGTGATTGCAAATATAGGAAACGCCTGAAAAGCTCCATAGGCTGTTTTCCCAAGATAAACGGGCAGATATACAATACAAAGAGCCAAATAACACACTGTCATATATCTTCTATCTTTCCATAAACCTGTCATGCGAGAGAATTCCCGGAAGCACAATATCGAAATAACGTGAAAAACTGCTACAAAAAGCAACCGGTTATATAATAAGGGAAAAATTATAGGTGGTATTATAAGAAACCAGGCAAAATATTTTACCCACAAAGATTTAAGAAATTTTCTATCTTTGCGTCTTACAATCGTAATCGTAAGCAAAATCATGAAAAAGCAGCCCATAATTATTGAGACTACCAGTAAAAGTGTCTTACGAATATCACCCATTCTTAAAAACCTTTTTTAAAAGCCTCAAACCGAAAACTCTTGCCGAAAGCAACTCTTCTTCATCGGGATGACCCTTATAAAAAGGAAACCTGTAGTGTTTGCCTTTGCAGAAAAGGAACCCTCGGGCTTTCCTACCAATTACTTCCTGCAATCTTTTAACGCACATTTTAGATGAAATGGGCCCCCATACTGGAACCCCGTATGTTATAAATATTCCGTAAGGTTTATTAAATTTCCTTCTCTTAAGAAAATCAATTATCTTCGGCGTTGGCTTAGCTTTCCGGTCAAGTGAACCTATAAAAATAAAATCATACCCCCTTAAAGAAGGCTTTTCTTTTACCGGAACCGCTTCCCCATTTACTGCTTTAGCAATTTGTTTTGCTACTTTCTTTGTGTTACCTGTATATGAATCAAATAATATTAGAGTTTTTTTTTCAGGAGGACTTAATTCCTTGTCCTGGATTTCAGTGTAAGTTTTCCTTATGCGATTTAAAACCGTCCACTGACCAAAAACAATAAAAACAATAAGCGCCCATGCTAAAGGATATAAATCCCAAAATGTTTTGCCCTTAAAAATTAATTGCAACAACGAAAACAATATCAATATAGCTAATCTTTCCACTTTACCAAGAGGACCCTCGTGTCTCCATGAAAGACCAATTGCTTTTCCCAACATACCCGAATAGCTAACAAGAAACATAGAGGATATAGCCCCAATTCCGATCCAATAATTCGCGTAACCGGCAAGAGCTATCCCTGCGAGAGTAAAAATATCGGAATACCTATCAGGAAAAGCATTGACAATTTCTCCGAGAAGAGATTCTCTTTTCCTAATTTTCGCCACAACACCATCGGCAGTATTAAGAAACATTCTTAAGAGTATTAGAATTATACAGAAAACAAGAAGATGAGGGTTTGCCCTTGAATAATAAAACAATACACCGGCAACGAAAGACACAGCGACCGCGAGATAACTGATAAAATCGGGATAAAGGAAAGCCATACTCTCGAAAATGTTTTTAAATACTTTTCTTGCAAAGAATTTAGTTCTGTACAAACCCATACAAAAAGTATATTTAGCAGAAAACGTTTGTCAAGCTGTTCAAGACAAACAATAAATAAATCAAATTTCGAAAATTTTTAATTAGACGACCTAAGAAACCAAAGCCCTAACGTAGTCTCTTAGAATCTACAACCCTTCCGTCAACTTCGAAATTTTTATTTTTAAGGCTTTAGAGACTTTCTGGATGTTTGCGAGGGTTATGTTCTTTTCTCCCCTCTCTATCATCCCGATATAAGTACGGTGAACGCCGGCTTTCTCCGCAAGAACTTCCTGCGAATAACCCAGCTTCTTTCTCTCTTCTCTTACCTTCTTTCCGAATTTTACTAAGATTTCTCGCTTTTTCATGGTAGAGAATATATAGGAAAACTATAAAAAAATCTACATACTATAAGTATCTTTAAGCCGAAATTTTATTTGAACACTAAAAATCTCACCTTGACAAATACTCAAAATACACTATAATTATACGCACTATAATTGCTAGCTTGAGGAGGAGCAGGGTTTTGAAAAAAATATTGATTACTGGCGGTAATTTAGAAAATACGCAAAAGTTAGGGCGTTTTCTTAAGAGGGATTTCGAAGTTTCTTCGTCATGTGTGGAGGAGGGCGTTTTGGGCTTGTGTTTAGCGAAAAATTTCGACCTTATTATTATTGATTACTCATTAAACGATATAAGGTGGGTAGCACTAATCAAGAAAGTAAAAGAAGTTCAGCCCGGCATAAAAACCATCCTGGTCTCCGGCGGTATCATTCCTGATGAAGGGAAAATTAGACGGTTAGGCATAAATGCTTTTATAGAAAAACCGTTCGAGTTCGACGTCCTGAGGGACGTTATAGATCTGGTTTTGGGATAACGAAAACTTCTAAAAGCAAAAAAGTTAGATTCGCCTTTTTACTTGACATTACTCCAATAATCCATAATTTTATTCATAATGATTAAACTTATAAGTTCTGGGAACATATTGGAAGTAGTTATACGCACCGCGATCATTTTTATCGCAGCTTTTATTGTGATTCGAATAAGGGGAAAAAAACAATTAGCCCAGCTCACGCTCTTCGACATACTAATAGTAATAGCTCTCGGCTCCGCAGTGGGCGATGTTATGATTTATCCCGAAGAAGTTGTATCTCTCCTTCGTTCCCTAGTAGCCATATGCACCCTCGCTGTATTAATTCATATATTTGAATATTTAGCTTGTAGAGCACCTAAAAAAATAACAAGAATAATATACGGGGATTCTACCATTATAATCAAAAACGGAAAACTTATAAAGAGAAATTTTGCTAAAATAAACCTTACGGAAGACCAATTACGGGCAAAACTGAGAGAGAAAAATATACAGTATTATTCCGAAGCCAAAATCGTCCGCCTCGAACCCGACGGCGGGCTGAGTGTTCAGAGGAAAAAGAACGATAAAAAATAGTAAAAGAGAATCCAGAACTCAAGAAAATGTAAAAATCAAATATCAAAACGGAAAATTACAAATCAAAGTTCAAAAATAAACTAAAAAACAATAAATAAAAAATCTTCTGAATCTGCGTAACCCTGCATCCTGGACTTTTTTAGTTTTTGCATTTTACTCTGTCATTTTGCTTTTTAATTTTTGATATTTAATTTATATCTGATGAAATCACACAAAGATCACAAAGGTTTTCATCTATACTCTATACCCTAAATACTATACCCTATATTCTATTATCTACTTCCTATGTTTTAACAACCATTCATATATCTCTCTGTATTCGTAAACCTTGTGAATGGAATGCCCTTTTCCTTTAAGTTTGGAATATCTTACCTTGCCTCCGGCATCCCTTAAAGCATAAACCATCTTCTCGGTCTCTTTTGGGGAGACAATATTATCATTCGCCCCATGAAACGCCCAAACCGGCATACGTTTCATTGCTTTAATATTTTTCGTCCTCCAACCACCACATAGAGGAATAGCCGCAGCAAAATATTCCGGGTGCTTTATCGCCAACGCCCAAACCCCGGAACCACCCATACTCATGCCCGTAAGGTAAATTCTTCTTCTGTCAATTCTGTACTTATTTGTCAAACTCTTGTATAAAGAAGGAAACCAATCATCCGTATTCCAAATTCTATCCGGAGGACACTGCGGAGATACGATAATGAAAGGGAAATTCCATCCTTCACTTACGAGATAAGGTGGCCCGTACCTCTTCAATTTCTCCAAATTGTAACCACGACATGATTTCCCGTGGAGATATACTAAAAGAGGCCATTCCCTGGAAGGCTGCCTCCCATAATCTTTTGGCAAGTACAGTAAATATCTATAAGCAGTATTCCCTCCTATCACTACTTTATCAACATCTCGATAAGGCGCACCAGCATATCTTACATTAAAACAAGAAAACAAAAACAAAAAAAGAACAATAGTAAAAACTCTTGTTTTTTTTATATAATTCGATCTGCTATAAATATTCATCTTCCTCTTCCCACTCTTTTCTAAGAATACCGTAAACTACAAGATTCTCATAATTATCCCTTTTAACAACATGCTCCTTGAAAACACCTTCTTTTTTCATTCCTATCTTACGCATTACTTTTCCAGATGAAGGATTCCTGGTAAAATGAGACGAAGTAATTTTATGCAGGAATAATTGACTAAAACCATATTTTAGAACAGCCCTGGCAGCTTCCGTACAATAGCCTCGATTCCAATACTGCTTACCTATCCAATAACCCAATTCTCCCCTATTGAAACCCTTATCAATAATTAAGCCTATTACTCCAATCAATTCCTGCGTTGATTTCAAGATAATTGCGAAATGCACGCATTCTCCCGACTCAAATTTAATTCG
>CAZQNI010000072.1:0-7218 GCA_964594255.1 uncultured bacterium
TAGGAGATTTTACCGCCCAAATAGGAGATCCTTCGGGACGTTCAAAGACAAGACCGCCTTTAACAGAAGACGACGTCAAGGAAAATATGAAGAATTATGAAAAACAGATATTCAAAATACTTGATAAGAAAAATACAGAAATCAGACGCAATTCCAAATGGCTTGCCAAACTAACTCCATCCGAGATCGTAAAACTCACTTCCATGACCACAATGGCAAAGATGATGGAAAGAGATGATTTTGCAAAGAGATTCGAGTGCGAACAACCAATAGCTCTTCATGAGTTTCTTTACCCGGTTTTTCAGGCATACGATTCTGTAGCTGTAAAGGCAGATATAGAGCTTGGAGGTAGCGACCAACACTGGAATCATCTTCTTGGGAGAGATATGCAGAGGAGCTTTGACCAGGAACCTCAGGTAGTTATGCTTATGCCCATACTGGAAGGCTTAGACGGCGTTAGGAAGATGAGTAAATCGTACGGAAATTATGTAGGAGTAGCGGAATCACCGAAGGAACAATTCGGAAAATTAATGTCGATACCGGATAATCTTATCTTAAGATATTTTAAATTGTGCCTGGATTATGATGAAAACTCCCTTAAAAACATAGAGAAGAAGCTCAAAGCAGGTGAAAATCCAAGGGATATAAAAATGGAACTCGCAGAAAAAGTGGTTTTTCTGTATCATAATAAAAAAGCAGGAGAAAAAGCAAAAAAAGAATTCATAAAAGTATTTTCAGAGAATAAAGCACCGGAAGATATTAAAGAATTAAAAATTGGTAAAGGAGAAGAAATCTGGATAGTTGAACTACTTGAGAAAGCAGGATTTGTTAAATCCAGAGGAGAAGCTCGACGACTAATAACAAGTGGAGCCCTTAAAATAGACGGCAAGAAAGTTACCGACTTTACACTAAATATCTCATTTGATAAAGATACTGTTTTAAGAGTGGGAAAACTACGGTTTGTAAAAATTAAACCACAATAACTTTTTAAGGTAATAAATTAATGTCTCAGAAAAATATAGGAATTATAGTTCCAGCTTTTAACGAAAGGGAAAATTTAGCTCCTTTGATGCAGGAAATCAACTCTGTTGTCGAAAAAGATAAAAGAAACTATGAAGTGATCATAGTTGATGACGGGAGCGATGACGGAACTCTTGAAGAAAGTAAGCGGTTAAAAGAAAAATATAGATATCTAAAAGTTTATAGCCATCGCAGCAATCTTGGTAAGACAGAAGCAATTCTAACGGGATTCAGACATTCAAAGTCACCCATTTTGGTAATTATGGATGCAGATCTTCAGTTTGATGCCAATGATATCCCTAGACTACTTGAAGAAATAGAAAAAGGTTACGATATAGTTACAGGATGGAAACAGGGTGATTATCAGAAAAAATTTGTATCCGGAATTTATAATTTTCTTTCAAGATGCCTATTCCGCTTACCAATACATGACCAGAACTCAATTAAGGCTCTACGCAGCAATGTCTTAGAGGAAATTAATTTAAGGAAAGATTGGCATCGGTATATAGTAGCTCTTGCTGTGAACAAGGGTTTTAAGGTTTCTGAGATTAAGGTAAAGTTAAGAGAACGAAAATTTGGGGAATCCAAATATACAGGTAAGGGGAGGGTTGTAATAGGCGTGATGGATCTTTTAGCGGTGAAAATGCAAATTTCACTTTTAAAAAAGCCGTTTTTGTTTTTTGGTACTTCAGGCGCTATTCTTATTGTGCTCGGTATATTTGTGGGTATTTACGGGATAATTCAACGGTTTGTTTATCAGCATGGTTACAGACCTATTTTATATCTCGTTATTCTTTTGATTGTTTCGGGCTTGGTGCTTTTTACTGTTGGGTTTATAACAGAAGCCGTTACTGCTTTAGCTGAAAACGTAAAAAGGCTTGAAAGGGAAATCTCCGAACGTGAATCTAAGGAAAACTCTACGAAAAACCAGAGATAATTTTAGCAAAAAACTACGAAATCTTTTTGGTAAAAGAGATCCAGAAGCTTTAGTAGATATTGAAAATCTATTAATAGAATCAGATTTTGGTGTCGATACTGCTGTTTCTTTAGTTAGAGTTCTTGAAAAAACAACCCCTGATAATTATCTTTCTTCTCTTAAAAACGAATTAATAAACATACTCAATGTATCTGCGGATGGGAGTTATTCTACGAAACCTATTGTTGAGTTATATGTCGGTGTTAATGGAGTGGGAAAGACCACTACCATAGGTAAAAGAGGGTGGACTCTTCATAGGGAAGGAAAGAAAGTCCTTTTGGCTTCAGGAGATACTTTTAGGACAGGTGCCGTAGAACAATTAAGCAAATGGGGACAAAGAATTAATTCTGACGTTATTCAATCCGGGTACGGAGCTGATCCTGCTTCTGTGTGTTTTGACGCGGTGGATGCCGCAGTAGCAAGAGAAGTTGATTACGTTTTGATTGATACGGCCGGAAGACTACATACCCGTAATGATTTAATGGAAGAAATGAAGAAAATCAAGAAAGTTTTGAAAAGGAAACGAGAAGATTTACCCCAGGAAACTATTTTGGTCGTGGACGGGACCACTGGTCAAAATGCATTGCAACAGGCAAAACAGTTTAATGAGGCGATAGGAATAACGGGAATCGCTTTAACAAAGCTTGACGGTACCGCAAAAGGCGGAATAATCATTTCCATAGTTAACGAAATAGGTATACCTGTTAAATATATCGGTATAGGAGAGGAAAAAGAAAATTTAATTCCCTTTTCTGCCGAAGATTTTGTAGAAGCGATTCTGGAAGAATAAGGATTTTTTTATTAATGGATTCGGAAAAGTATCTTAAAAAAGGAAATTTTAAAAATATTATAAAAACCGGCAGAATAAGTATTATGCCTGTTTGGTTTGACTCTATGGGTGCAAAATCCATGTGTACATATATAGAAACTCCTGAAATAAAACTCATCATAGACCCTGGATATGCAATAATGCAGCATTCCTATCCGCTGAAAGAAGAAGAAAAATTAGATTTTCTTGATGCTGCCGAAAAGAGAGTGAAAGAATATACAAAAAAAGCCGATATAGTAATAATAACTCATTTCCATTATGATCATTATAAAAGACCTGTTGAATTTCCGGAAAGCTATATAGATAAAATAACCTACATAAAAAATCCTAACGAATGGATTAATTATTCACAGTGGAAAAGAGCGAGAACATTGTATCAGGATTTGATGAACTTGTTCGAAAATGTCTTTAAGATCGATGAATTTACAAAGGACCCGGAGAAAAAAAACTATCAAGACCCTTACAATAAGCTAAGTTTAGTGCAAAAAAAAGACTTTGGCGAATACACAAGCAGACGCGAGGAATTATTGAAAATGTGGAAAGCCAATATGTATAACAGTGTCGAAGCCTGGATGAGAGAAAAATGGTTGACCGAACTAAAAGTGGCGCGAACCAGCATAAATTTTATCCGTAAGGGAGTAATTGATTTTGGTAAAACCAGCATTTGTTTCCCGGGTACTTTATTTCATGGAATAGAGTATGCAAAAACCGGTTGGGTAGAACCTGTAGTAGTGAAAAGAGACGATAAAATAGTCTTATTTTCGTCGGATATTATGGGTCCGAACATAGAAGATTACGCACAATGGATAATAGAGGGGAATCCCAATGTAATAATCCTTGACGGTCCTTCAACATACCTCCTGGGGTATATGTTCAATCAGATTAATTTAAATAGATGTATAGAAAACGCTTCGAGGATCGTAAGAGAGACCGATTTCGACATTATGATTTATGATCATCATTTGCTCAGAGAAAGGAAATTTAGAGAACATATGGAAAATTTCTACGATACGGTTAATCAAACAGGAAAAGAAGTTATTACCGCTGCCCAGTGGTTTGATCTACCGCCTCTTGTGGATTTAATTTAATGAATTTTTTCGGTTAAAAGTAGTACTATTTTTAGATATTAGAGATAAAGAGGAAGAAAAAATATATGGTTATAAAAACTTTGATATTTAAAGGAGGAAAAGTATGGTTAATTTAATAGTGCTTGCTGTTGTTGTAAGCGGTATTGTTTTTGTAATAATTACCTATAATGCATTTATACGCTTAAAGAATCTCTGCGATAATGCGTGGAGCGATGTCGATGTTCAATTGAAAAGAAGATATGATCTCATTCCGAATCTTATTAGCACAGTTAAAGGTTATGCAAGCCATGAGAGAGAAGTACTTGAAAATGTAACGAAAGCCAGAGCAGAAGCAACTACGGCAAAAACTCCCGGGGAACAGTCAAAAGCTGAAAATATGTTAACTGGTGCTCTTCGCCAGCTCTTTGCCGTAGCAGAAAATTATCCCGAATTGAAGGCAAATACAAATTTTCTTGATTTACAGAACAATTTATCACAAATCGAAGGCGATATTCAGAATGCGAGAAGATATTATAATGCAGTTGTACGCGATAATAATATCAAAGTTGAGTCCTTTCCTTCAAACATAATCGCTTCTATCTTTAGCTTTAAAAAACGCGAATTCTTTGAAATGGCGGAAGGGGAGAGGGCTGTACCAAAAGTTGAGTTTTAGTAATGGTATTACTATTTTTAAGCTTATATATACAGTTGTTCGATAGTGAAATAAAGCTGAATGAGGACGGTTCTTTAAATATTAAAGAAAAAATAACCGTAAACTACGACGGCGGCTATCATCACGGCATTTACAGGGATATTCCGCTTGAGCTTAAAGGAACAATAGGTAACTATTCGTTGGGATTTAAAGTAAATGAAGTTTTGGTGGACGGGGAAGAGGTACCTGTAAAAAAAAGCACTAAGCGTTACAGAGACGGAAAATATTTGCAACTACGCATTGGAGCCCCCGACAGAACAATTAGCGGAATTCATGTATATACAATAGAATATTCTGTTGTTTTGGGTGCAAAATACTTCGACGAATGGAATGAGTTATACTGGAATGTAACAGGAAATCACTGGGAAGACAGGATAGACTCATCGCATTGTACGGTACTGTTTCCAGTTCCAATACAATTATCCGATGAAGATATAAAAATATTTGTCGGCTTATATGGTTCGGATAGAACAACGGATAATTACACCTTAAACAACAAAGAACTTACTTTCGGTACAGGCACTTTATATCCCGGATATGGATCTACGGTAGACATCAGATTCCCAAAGAGGTATCTGACCGAACCTTCTCTATCGAAAAAATTCCCGCTTAAGCTGAAAAGCTATTTAGGGCTTCTAGCGGTGCTTTTATTGCCCTCCCTTACCTTTATTCTACTATTTAAACGCTGGATAAGGGAAGGAAAAGACCTTCCGACTGGTACAATTACAGTCAAATATAATCCCCCCAATGACTTAACTGCTGCTGAAGTCGGTACTATTCTGGATCAAAGGGTAGATCCTGTCGATATAACATCTATTTTATTCGATCTGGCAAAACTGGGATATCTGTCCATAGAAGAAATAGAGACAAACAAATTCTTATTCCTTAAAAAGAAGGATTTTAGAATTAAGATACTGAAAGACATGGATTTAAACGAGGAAAAGCATTTAAGGGAATTCCTGCGTGGGTTAAAAACAAAAGGTGGTAAAGAATTTCTTATTTCGGACTTAAAGGGAGAATTTTACAAATACGTTAAGGATATAACAGAAGAACTATATAAATCTGTTAAGAAAAAGAAGTATTTTTATGGGAATCCCGATAAAGTTAGGAAGAAATATACAGGCTTTGGTGCCGTGGCATTGTTTGGGGGTCTCTGGGCTACTCCATTCGCATTTGGATTGTTTACGGGCACCGGGGCGGGTATTACGGCAGGAATTGCGTTAAGCGGTTTAGTAACGCTTTGTTTTGGTCCTGCGATGCCAAAGCGAACATATAAGGGGAGAGAAGTATTGACGGATATCCTTGGCTTTAAAGAATTTTTAACCAGGGTAGAGAAAGAAAGATTAAAAAGGATGCTTGAGCAGAATCCTACAATATTCTTCGATTTTTTATCGTACGCGGTAGCCCTTGGAGTCGTTGATGAATGGGCGGAGCATTTTAAAGGGCTTCAAATCGAGCCTCCCAATTGGTATAGTACCTATGGAGGCATACATGGACCTATGATGGCTAGCCACATAACAAGCTCCATCGGTGACTCGATTGGCGCTTTTTCCGCGGCTACAAGTCCGCCTAGGGGAAGCTCCAGCGGATTTTCTGGCGGCGGTGGAGGTGGATTCTCTGGTGGTGGTGGAGGCGGTGGAGGCGGAGGAGGCTGGTAAAAACAGCCCTATTTAGCTTAAATTCTTAGAAACAAGCAACTTAATCAGTGATTAAAACGCTATTTCCTTTACATATCCAATGTCTGATAATATATATTATGTAAACTTATGTATTGTAAATCTGTTTGGCTGGTTGGTAGTCAAGGATTTTTAGGTTGAATTGACCTTTATTGAAGTTTGTGGGCGTAAACAACAAAATTGGGTTTAACTTCTTCCCTATTAGAGTATTTGTCTAAATCTATGTTAAATTCATTTAAGCCGAGCAAGGGGTAATCTTCTGTGAGGTTGCTTGAATCTCCAAATGAATAGCCGTAAATCACTTTAATATTTCTGAAACCAGATTCGTGTAAAAGGGTTTCTATTTCTTCTTTAGAATAAAACCTCCTTGAGCTTTCAACCGTCGTAGTATTACCATCTTCAACAAAAACAAGAATCCTGTGTTCAAAAACCCCATCAAACGACTTTTTGCTTCTAAGCGTTATTGTTTGATTCGCCTCCAACCTTAGTTTACGTTCAATCCACACATTATCTGACCCTGGATCCAAAAACAACATCGGATAGAATAAGTCAATGATAACAAAAGAGTTATTCCCCATAGATAAGTATATGTTTCTCAAGAACTTAGCAGGATTTTCTAAAATATAATTAAAGGTGTAATAAGTTATAAAAACCTTATTGTAGTTCTTTTTTAGCGGTTCTATGGAAAAATCGTGTTTTTTTAAAGATAAGTTATTAGAATTCAAATACTTCATAAGCTTGGTTTGGGCGATTCCAAGCATTTCCTCGGATATATCGACCCCTGTGATATCGTTTAAGCCATTTTCTAGCAGGCGCTTAATAACTCTCCCGGTTCCGCACCCTACTTCCAGTATTTTATCGTTCTTATCACAAAAAGATTGGTATAGGTTCAAGTCGTCTTTGAAGTCATTTGCGTATGCATCGTAGTACTTTGCGAA
>CAZQNI010000073.1:0-7194 GCA_964594255.1 uncultured bacterium
AATATCAAAATATAAAATTTAAATTTTCTAACAAATAAATTCTAAAAAAATCACCCTTGACATCTTTGCAAAATTTTGTAGAATGCATACCATAAAATAGTAAAGAACCTGTGTGAAATTTTTTAACAGTAATTTAGATCTTGTATAAATTTATGTGCTTGTCAAAAAATTGGAGAAGGAGGTAAAATGTCGGCAAAAGAAACTTTCGGTTCTGAAGAAGCAAAATCCATTGGCGAAAAACTTGGTATAAAGTGGGACAAATTTGATGTCGAACAATTTAGAAGGGGTATGGATGTTGAACTTGAACACGGAAAGATAGATGAATTAACCAATGTAAGTAATGACGATCCGCTTATTACCGGAAAAATTGCTCTTGCTCATCTTAATGAATTTCCCGATTACTACGACAGATTGGATAAAATGGAAGAAGAAGCCGAAGAATATTGGGAAGATGAACAATAAAGAGGTTTCCATGGGTATAGATTTTCACGCTGAATTTCAAAATATCCCGGGGCTTGAAAAACTACTCGGAGAAGAAGTTTCGGTAGAAGTAGGAACTGTATTTAAAAGAACTCACTACGAAGACGGAGAAACAGTTAAGGGTAAGCCCACCACTATAAGCACTTATAAAAGCAAATTGATAGATCTGGGAAAACATGGATTGTTTCTCGAAAACAAGGAAAAAGATAAGAATTTGAATCCAAAAAACACAATGATCTTACATGTCGACGAGGGTTATGTCAGGATACCGGCCCCCAAAGCCAAGACTTATCTGCCTTTTCTTGATGCGGAATGTGTATATAACGAGAAAAAACAGGATATTACTTATACGGGAATATTATCAATTAAGCATAAAAATAATTTAATATACAAGAGAGAATCTCTCTGCTAATAGGATAACGCGGCAAAGCCGCTTAGTAATTTAAAAATCAAATATCAGTTAAAACTCAAAAGTCGCTCGCGGCTTACCGCTTACAGCTAACCGCTTCAAAACACTCTTTTCTAATTTTGCAATTAACAATTCTTAAGGGGATGTGGTGGGTCTAGCGGAAAGCGGATGGCGGATAGTGTAATATATCTTCATACTATCATTTCATTTTGCTTTTTTATTTTTAATATTTGATTTCCAAGAACAACAAAATCAAATGAGATATTTTTTGCAAAAAAACAAAAACTTGTCTGAAAATACTACAAAAATAATAGGGATCAAGCGAAATATTCCACCCAATTCCTATTATTAATTTACTTAACTTCTTACTTTTATTTCATCTGATTTAAATCTTCTTCTAATGCCTGAAGATCTTCTTCATGCTCGACTTCGTCTGCAAGGATTGACTCAACCATATTGGCGGTAATAAAATCTTTATCACCAATGAAGGCTCTGAGCTTGCTGTAAACTTCTATTGCACACTGTTCCCCTTTTATGTTCTGGTCTACTATCTTTTTCACTTTAGGGTCGCTGGGAGTATCGTAACCGCAATTGGTCATTTTATACCAATCTTCGGGTTTTAATATTGGGGTACCGCCAAGCTGAAGGATTCTCTCTACCAGCATCCCGGCATGTCTCAGTTCATCTCCTGCATGTTCGACGAGTTCCGCTACTACTGCTCCTCTCATCGGTCCGACGATTACCTTTGAACCTATCCAGTATTGATAATAAGCTAGCCACTCGTCAGCCAGAGCTTTATTAAGGAGCTCGACAAGCTTTTTTATATCGACTCCTACAATTTCTCTCCCTTTCGTGCCCATCTTTCCTCCTTTTTCGGAATTTTGTTTCCGTTTAGTAAGATGATTAAATAAGATAATTTGTCAAGCCCACAACAACCAAATAACCACAACACCACACTTCCACCAAGCTATTGGCTGTTCGCTATTCGCTTTTCGCATTAAATTCACCCACCACACTCAAAGCTTGAATTATATTACAAAAAAAGCAAAAATTATGATTTTTTTATCCAACAGCTAAAAGCCAAAAGCTAAGAGCTGCGTTCACCAACAAATCGTTTGGTGGTTAAAAAATCCCGGTCCGATGAACCCAAACCTAACAAACCAACTAAAAAAACGTTGACATATTTATAATCAAGTATATAATTGGACAGAAACTGTTGAAAAAAGGAGAAAATTAAAGAATTAACTATGGGTATTAAATTAAATTTAACGAGTCCGGCCGTTTTTATCGGGAAACAGGGTAACGGAGTTATAAGCTTTGGTTCCGGACAGCCGGATCTTCTCCCTCCGCGAGAGGCGATAGAAGACATCGATATTAGACGTGACCTCAGGTATGGGCTCATTCAGGGTTGCACTGAGTTAAGAGAATCTCTGGCGGACGAATATCCTGCTTCCTCTGCTGAAAATTTCGTGATTACAAATGGCGCGTCAGAAGCTCTGGATTTAATTTTCAGAGCTATGGATAACGGAAAGGTTCTGTTGCCGCGACCTTATTATTACTCATATCCGCCGATTCTGGAATACGCCGGAATGGAACCCGTTTATACCGATTTAAAGCAGGGCAGAATAGACCTTGATGATTTCAGAAGAAAGATAAAAGGATGCAAAGCAGTTTTGATAAATTCTCCTTCCAATCCTACCGGTAGAGTCGAAGCGATCGATACGTTAAGAGAAATAGAAGAAGTTACTGAAAAACTGGGTATATATGTTGTTTCTGATGAAGTTTACAAAGATATTATTTACGAGAGAGAAAACTACATAATCAAAGGCAGTCACGTAATCACGGTAAACTCTTTTTCTAAAACTTACGCGATGTGCGGCTTACGCGTTGGGTACTTATGGAGTCTCGACCAGGATTTTATAAATAAAATAATAGAAATGAAGACACATACTTCAATGAATACCAATCTTGTCGGACAGGATATGGCTTTAATGGCAATGAAAAGCCCAAAATCATACGTGACTAAACAACTGCAGATATGGAGAAAGAGAAGGGATATTATATACGAGGGCTTAAAGGATATCGGGCTTGATTTGTGGAAACCGGAAGGAGCTTTTTACGTACTGCCAAAAGTCCCTAAACCCGAAGAATTTACATGCAAGCTTTATACCGACTATAAAGTAATAGTATATTTGGGCAGATGGTTTGGCGCTCCCACAAGAGTCCGCCTCAGCTATGCTCTGGATGAAGGAGAGATAAAAGAGGGACTAAACAGGATAAAGGATTGCCTTAGTAAATTTTGAAAGACTAATTTACTTAACCACGAGATACACTAAAGACACGAAATTTTTGTTGCGCTTTTCAAAACTCACCCCACAACCCCAATATTTAGACAGGATTATACACAGATTTATAGGATTTTTTATGTGCTGTTTTTACTATTTGACTTAGATTCGAAGAATCTAAAATTAACCCCTTGTCAAAATCATAAACTTGTTTATAATATAAACTAAACTATAAACTAAACAGGAGGATAGTATGGTCGTAGAGAAATTAATAAATAAGTTACCAATAAGGTCGGCTTTTGTAAAATTGATTTTAGGGGCTATTTTAGTGGCTTTGCTTATATCTCTTGGTATAGTTAGCGTTTTGAGATTACTTGGAATGCATATAAATCCTGCGATACCGTCGGTGTTTGCTTCAATTGGGGCTGCCATTTATGCTGCCGGGATGCAAAGAGGAGTTAAAAATGTCTGCCGAAAAGAATGATATTAACGAGGTAGAAAAAGTTATTCAGAACGTAAGGGCATCCTGGTGGGAGGATGGGTTGGTTGAGGTAATGAGCGGATCCATTTTTGTATTTATGGCAGCGTTTTTTTGTATGATAGAATTCTTGCCTGATACAAACTTAAAAAAAGGATTAGAAATCGGGTTTTACGCAGTTTTAATAATCTTTGCGATAAGTTCTAACTGGTTTAAAAGGTATTTTAAGGAGAAATTTATTTGGACTGAGACAGGATATTCGCAGCCTCAAATGAGCCGGAAATCTAAGATCGTGCTTTTTCTCGTATTCGTCTTAATTGTAGTAAACATTGTACTGGCTTCCTTATGGCAACTTTATCAGAATAGCGTTTTTAGTCTCAATCTGCCGAATTTTTTTGCTGTCCTTAGATCTTATCAAGAAGGCCTTTTTATCGGTTTGTGTATATTTCTTGTTTACCTTTCGGTATACCTTTCGATAAATAAAAAAAGATTTTTAATAGCGGGTGTTCTCGGACTTTGCTCCGGAATATTTGCCGAGTTAATCTTAACAACCTTCAATTTAGACTATTCTAGAATAATTGCCGCAACAATATTGGGAACAATTGGAATCTTTTCTTTATTTACCGGCATACCCAGATTTGGAAGATTCAGGAAAACAGGTAAGGAGGTATGATGAGCGATCCTAAAGAAAATCAACAAGAAAACATAAAAGATTTAAAAGAGAAAGTTGCCAGATACGGGTATCAAGACGGTATGGTTGAAATTAGCATTGGTATAACCTATCTGTTTCTAGGTTTAATGCTCTTTTTTTATAAGGCGACACCTATTCGTCCTCTATACGCGGTTATCTTTGTTTTGACTTGTTGGGGTATATTATTTGCTGGAGGCATATGGCTTCTTCGAAAACTTAAAGGAAGGTTTGTTTGGGATAAGATCGGTTATTCTATAACTAGAGGATCCTACCCTAAAACACTCTGGGTTTTTCTGGGCTTATCGCTTCTGTCTGCGGCTTTTGCTGTATTTAGTATTCGTCTTTTTTCCCCTGAAATTACTATTGCTTCGTTCGGGTGTTGTTTCTTCTTTGGTCTTATTTCTCAATTTTTTCAAGCCGGGAAAATAAGAAGATTTTTGTATATTTCTTTTGTGCCTCTATTTGCTGTGGGAATATGTATCCTTTTAGGTCTATTCTGGAAACAAAGTATAGTTGTTATGTTTATCTCGATTGGTTCTGTTTTTATTGTTTCCGGTGTTATAGTATATAAAGCGTTCAGGGGGAGGTATGATGAATAGCGAAAACAAGAAAAAATCAGAAAACATGCAAGATTTGAAAGAAAAAGTTCATCAGTCCTGGTATGAAGACGGGATGTTCGAGATTAGTTTCGGTATATGTTATTTGATTGCTAGTTTAATATTCCTTTCCCCACTTATAAAATTCTTACCCCATAGTTCTCGTTTAAGTGTAATCTTTCTAAGGCTAATCGTAGTTTCGGCGATAGTGGCGGGAACATTTTGGCTAATCCGTAAACTTAAAAAAAATTTTGTATGGCGTAAAGTAGGTTACTCTGTTAGAAGAGATTATCATCCTGAGTTAGTTTTGGTTCTTGCGATCTTATCTTTTTTATTTTTGGCTTTTTCTATGTTTGGTCTCCATTTCCTATCGTCTAAAATTGCAACCTTTTTGCTTGGATTTGTTATGTTTTTCGTTTTTATTGCTCAGTATATCCAGGCTGGGAAGATAAAAAGATTCTTAGTTCTTTCTCCATTGCCTCTTTTAATTGCTGGAGTGAGTTCTTTTTTGGGTGTGACCTGGGGAGATAGTTTGTTCTTGATGATTTATATATTAGGGTGTACTTTTTTAGTTTTCGGTATTATAGTATATAGAAATTTCAAAAGGACCTTACGCCAATGAAAGACAAAAAAATAATCAAGGATATTATTGCTCTGGAAAGGCTGGTTCATGAGCCAAGCAGACTCGCGATACTCACAATTCTTTCGGGAGTAAAAGAAGCAGACTTTACTTTTTTGCTCCGAATAAGTGGGCTCACAAGAGGAAATCTATCTGTTCATCTTTCAAAACTCGAAGAAGCAGGATATGTGAATGTTAAGAAAAGGTTTATCAATAAAATGCCGAATACCGTATATAATCTGACAAAAGAAGGCCGCAAAGCCTTTACCGACTATCTTAAGAACATGGAAGGAATAATAAACCGGAAGAAGAAAGCAAGGTAGTCTTATGTACTTATCAAATGACTTAGGTGTTAGGAATAAGTACGACCGATGACGGCAGACGAACGACCGAAAAGAAGAAAAAAAAGAAACAAAAATCATGTGTTAATCTGTGTAATCTTGTGATTGTTGCATATGCCACATACGTGGTTAAAAATGTGGTGTGGTGGGGTACTTACTTGACATATAATTGAATATTTTTATTATAATTGAGTAATATGTTTAAAAAGGAGGAAAAATGGGCAATCTGATAAATATAATAATTGAACCTGGTAAGGCATTCAAACATATCAAGGAAAAGGACGATTGGTGGATTCCTTTTATTTTATTTGTGGTTGTGACCTGGATATTCCTTTGGATTAGTGGCCCTGCCCTGGCACGTATTACAGCGCAAAAGATGGCCGAAATGGGTGTCGATAGAGAAATACCGAAGTTTACGGAGTTTTTGAAGTATTTAGGTGCTCCGATCGGTACCTTGATAATGTGGTTGCTTATGTCCGTTCTTATGTGGTTTCTGGGAAATTCTTTCGGAGCAGATTGGGATTATACTAAAGCGCTCGACCTGTATGCTTACTCTTCTGTTGTAGGGGTTATAAGGACTATACTGACCACCGTAATCCTTTTAATTCGAGGTATTCCCAATATAATGACTTTTAAAGATTTGAATGTCGCCACCGGTCTTAATTTATTATTCAGTCCTGAAAATCCTAGACTTTATGCTCTTTTATCGGGGATAGAGGTTTTTTCCATATGGCAGTTTATTTTGATAGCTTATGGTATTTCAGAAATTACCGGAATATCAAAAAAGAAAGCAGCCTGGGTTAGCGTGATAACCTATCTGATAACACTTGGATTTAGTGTAATCTTTTCAAGAAAGGGGATGATGTGATTGTATTTATATTATTATCTCTTAATTTAACATTAGAGGATGCTATTGAAATGGGTCTAAGGGATAGTCCTACTTACCTGCAGGCAAAGAAGGAATTCATGATAAGACAAAAGACAAACGCTTCCGCGTATTCAACTCTTCTCCCTTCGGCGTCCGCAGGGTATGTAGAAGCCCGGACTCGCTCAAGACTTGGTGGGGTAGAAATTTATGACTCGGTAGATAGCTATTATAACCTTCGAATGGAATGGGATTTAACTCCGGGTGATTTCTTAAATGCCTTCTCAGCTCACTATGGAAATAGTTCAGCCTATTTTTCTTTTATGGAAACGAGGCATCAAACAATATATGAAATTATCGCCCAGTATCTGAACACACTTAAACTCGAAAAGCTGTTTGAGAGCAGAGAAACAGCCGTAAGACGGACGGA
>CAZQNI010000074.1:0-7131 GCA_964594255.1 uncultured bacterium
AAAAGGTGAATGAAAGTATTGGTTATGAGAAGCATTTGAGGAGTGGGGAAGTTTTGTTTAAAGAAGGAGCCGCGGGAGATGAGATGTACCTTATCAGGTCCGGTAAGATTAGAATTGTGAAAGATTTGGAAGGCACAAAGAAAACACTAGCCGTTATAGGTGAGGGTGAATTCTTCGGAGAGATGGCTCTTTTGGATAAGAGACCCCGTTCTGCTGCTGCAATTGCGGAAACTGATGCAAAACTCATTATTGTGGATAGAAATGCATTCTTAAGCTCGGTAAATAAAAATCCTTTTATAAAATATATTATTGAAACTCTGACAACTCGTTTAAGAAAAACGAACAATATGTTGAAGTATTTCTCGGTTCCTAATGAAAAAATTCGATTTCTTTTGTTTATTAAGGATCGATTGAGTAAAAATGAAGAGGGAGATATGGATACCGGTCTCGATGCCGGAGGTAAGGAAATTGCGGATGTTACCGGAGTACCTTTAGATAAAATAAAGGAATATCTAAGGGAATTAAAGGAATACAATATAGCTAATCTCGATGGTAATCTTGTGATAAAGTCTCCTGAGAAGTTCCAGAAATACGAAGAGTATATTACACTGCAGGAAGAATTCAGAAGATAAACGAAAATAAATTAACCACAGAGTACACAGAGATAAAGAAAACGCACTGAGTGCACAGAGATTTTTTTGTTGTTTTAACTAAATCCCAAATCCCAACCCCCAAATTAGGACGCAGATAAACGCAGATTTTCAGGGTTTTCTAAAACCCAACCCACACCCCTAAATTGGCCACGGATACACACGGATTTTTTTCGTTGTTGTTTTTTAGTTTTTAACTAAATTCTATATCCCAAATCCTATTTTTTAACTCGAAACACGAAATGCTTAACTCGAAACTATAGTTCACAAGGTATCTTAAAAATAAAAAACTCTGGAGCCGAAGTATTTAAAACTTCAACTCCAGAGTTAAACTTAGCCTTAGTTCAGGCTATATACCGCGGAATTTGTTTACTTCGTCAATAGCAGCTTCTTCGAAACGGTAATGTCACCAGCTTGCATATGACAGAAGTAAATGCCACTGCTCAGGTTAGCTGCATTCAATTCTACAGTATGTATTCCCGGTTTCTTAACCCCATTAACCAACAATGCGATTTCTCTACCGAGCAAGTCATAAACCGCAATTCTTACATGGCTTACGTGCGGTACCGCATAACTTATTGTTGTTTTTGGGTTGAGCGGATTTAGATAGTTTTGCGTTAGAGTAAATGCTTCTGGCAAATCTTGTGTTTCTTCTACGCCTCCCGTTGTATTGTCCACATCATAATATTGATTAGCAGAGTAAGCCAAAAGTTCCGTGGAAGTGCCATCTGGCCAGTTGATAGTAACACTGTCAGCCTCTGTAGCTGAACCAAGTCCGAAGTGCGCTACTATATTCCCACCTGTCATTCCACCATATCCACCTGCCTGTATGTCTCGTATCATGCTTAATGTACCTGCTTTTACTTTAATTTGTGCACCTATGGCTGACTTGTTATTACCCTCTGTCATCGATAACCTAAATCCTATCCAGTTATTTTCACTTGTTAACTGATTCTTAAATAACTTAAAATTAGGGTCTGTCCAACCAGCAAATACATCAAGCTTACCATCTCCATTATAGTCAACAAATAACGCAGATCGATGCTGCTGCAGTCCACTACCTACTGTGCTCGATGTAACATCGGTAAATGTAAGACTCCCTCCTGCTAACTGACTCTGGTATATCGTCAAATCCATGCTACCACCACCTATCAATAAGTCCAGATCTCCATCATTATCATAATCTCCCAAAGATAATCCTCTCATCTGATTATTCGCCGATATACCTGATGTGGCCGCAGCATCGGTAAATGTACCATCTCCATTATTCAACAATAAATAAAAAGGAATAGGATCGTCAAACGCCTGTGCAATCAAATCCATATCTCCATCATTATCAACGTCTCCCCAAACAGATGCAATTGCAGAAACATCTGTGTCTGAACCATCAATATCGATCTCACTCCAATCTAATCCCTCACCATTGTAGTTAAAATATAATCCAGACCTGCACGTCGGGAAAGAATTCCTGAACGATGGCAAAAATAAATCGATATACCCATCATTGTCAACATCTACCCACGTCGGATTCCACGCCTCGAATTCCTTAAGAGTATCATCAAGCACTGTACCTGCCACATTCTCGTATTTACCCGAAACGACATTTAACTTCGCCAATCTTACTTTACTAGATGCACCATATGAACCTGCAAAGGCTATCTCCAAATTACCATCCCGATCAAAGTCTGCTGCCGCCGCCTCAGGAATACCACCGCTGGGTATGGTAATCGAATCCAACCATACACCAGCCGTAGTATCTATAAACGATAACGTATCCCCTGTGTTTACTACCAAGGATAAAGCACTACCCTGCGTCATTAACAAGTCTAAATTACCATCCCCTGTGAAGTCCGCCATCACCGAACCAAGTGTAGCTGCACCCGCATCAGGATCCGGGGATGTAGAAACAAGTGCAAATGTATCATCTACTCCCATGTTGATATACAACCTACCCGCTGAACTATGGAAGAAATCTATCAAACTATCATTGTTGTAATCACCCCAAGAAAATCCTACATTACCGCCACCCAGTATTCCGGATTGTGCTGTCACATCAACAAAATCTTGGGCAAAACCAATATTTGCTAAAAAAACAAGACCAACCAAAACTAATAGAACATATATCTTGCGCATTTTACCTCCTTAATTTTCAATGCACTTCTTAACCCCAATTCATAAACTAACTTCTTCTTTTAGGAAGTTCCATAAACATTTTAGCCTTCCCTCCTTTCTCTTTAGGAGAAAAGGCCTCAATTCACAAATTTTAATTTCTTATTCATAATACCTCCTCATTCTTCTGCTAACTATAATAAATAATAATAGAAAATATTATTTTGTCAATTCAGCTTTTTGCGTATTTAAAGTAAGTATTTGGATTAAATTGGGAAAGTTCATGCGCATGGTGGTACAATATTAGAAAATAAGAATTTTCGATTGAATGGGGAGATGGAGTAAAGAGGGGAATCTTGTGATAAAATCTCCTCAGAAGTTCCAGAAATACGAAGAGTATATTGCACTGCAGGAAGAATTCAGAAGATAAACGAAAAGAATTTAACCACAGAGAACACAGAGAAAAAACAAAACACACAGAGAGCACAGAGAGAAAAGGGTAATTTTGTTTAAAACCCATCCCACAAACTCTATTTTTCACATGTAGAACATGTAGGATTTAAGATTATTACAATAACTAGTAACGTCTACTTAAATATGTCGAATCATTTAAAAGAAATATGCCAATGTCAAAGTAAAAATCTACTTTTCTTTTAAGTAAAGGGCTTAGGTCTTTTTCGAAAAACCAAAGAACTACTCGTTTTCCCTCATTCATCACAGCTTCAACTAACGGGACATAATCCTCGTCTCCAGCGACTAAGATTGCAATATCATAATTGTTACGGTGAGCATGTGTTAGCATATCAGTAGCTAAAGATATATCGACTTGCTTTGATCCTTTTTTCTTCTCTTTTTTGAAAACACGTGGAGCCTCAATTCCTATTGATTTTAGTTTTTCTTCGATTTCAATTAATTTGTTAGTATCTCCTTTGATAGAAGTATAGTAATACTTCCTTATTACTTCACAGATTGTATGATGTTGAATATTGGCGAATTTTGACCATACAAAGACATTTTCCTCATAAACAACATGTCTCTGGGAATTCTGATTTCCTAATATTTTACCATATCTAATAGCTAGGTTTTCTCCATCTACAAAAATCATTACTCTAGAGTCTTTTTTTATATTAGGGGGAAGATAACTACTCATGATTTAACAATGCTCAATGGGAATCGGGGTTTGTTTCTTAAATTTTAACATTTATAATTTCTCTTTGTTTTATTTAACTGCTCCCTACTCTCTGCTCACTACTCACTATTCTCCAACCCAATCTTCTCAAAATCGGTATACGGGACGAGGACTTCGGGTATTTTGATTTCTCCTTTTTCAGTCTGATAATTTTCTAAAAGCGATACCATGAGCCTCGGAGTGGCGACACCTGAACCGTTTAGAGTATGTACTGGTATTGTTTTTCCTCCTGCTCTGACCTTTATGTTTGCTCTTTTTGCCTGAAAGTCTTCAAAATTGCTTACGGATGAAACTTCGAGCCACCTGTCCACGCCAGGAGCGTAGATTTCTATGTCGTATGTTTTGGCTGAAGCAAAAGATAAATCATCGTAAGGAAGTAGAATAACTTTGTAAGGAATATCTAATAATTTTAAAACCTCCAACGCTTCCGTAAGTAGATGCTCAAGCGCATCGTATGATTCCTCGGGCATAACGAAATTAACAAGCTCTACTTTGTTAAATTGATGAACACGAAGAAGTCCTTTTGTTTCTTTTCCGTAAGAACCGGCTTCTCTCCTGAAGCAAGCCGTATAACCGCAGTATTTAACCGGTAAATCATCAGGCGTTAGAACTTTTTCGGATAATATATTGGTAAGAGGAACTTCGGCTGTAGGATTCAGGAAGAGCCCGTCTTTATCTGTTATATACATATCTTCTTTCATCTTGGGTAGCTGTCCCGTATTGAACATAGATTGTTCGTTTGCGAGGAAAGGAGGAAAAACTTCCGTATATTGATGGCGTTTTGTATGCAAGTCTAGCATGAAGTTTATCAAAGCTCTCTCTAATTTTGCTCCTTTACCTTTGTATAGACTGAAGTTACTACCTGCAATCTTCGCCGCAGAGCTAAAATCAAGTATATTTAGTGATTCACCCAATTCTATATGTGTTAGAGGCTTAAAGTGTAATTTTTTTAATCCGGTCGGTTTTATTATGTTAACCGGTTTATTTTTGACTGAGCTATGAACCAGATTCGGTATCCAGGAAATAAAATCATCGATCGCTTGCTGTATTTCTTTTAAGTCTTTTTCCACTCTAATTAGCTTTTCTTTAAGAAACTCTAATTCCGATAATAATTTGGACGCATCTTGTTTATTCTTTTTTAATTTCCCTACTTTCTTGCTCTTTTCATTTCTTTCTCTTCGAAGTTCGTCGACAGAAGACTGTAGGCTTTTTCTTTTATCATTCAGTTCTATAAAAAGTTCAAAATCAATATCAACGCCTTTCTTCTTTGAAACTTCCTTTAGTGCATTTAAATTCTCTTCGATAAATTTTATATTATACATTTAAAAACCTCAATTCTCTTAAAACTCTTTTTCGTATTATGTCTACCTCTTCAGGCTTATATGGAATTTTACCCTTCTCCATGATCTTTTTTGTCAATAAATTCATCTCGTTTCCGCAATCGCATCTTGTTTTAGTATCTTTCGAAAATACTATAGCTCTGTTTCCGCAACGGTTACACTCAAATATATTTTTTACCCCGGAGACTTTACCCTTCTTGGCTATTAATTTACCCTCAATTTCCACAATATCGAGACTGAAGTTAATAGTTGGTGCATTAGATAAACTTGTTCCGATTCCGTATCCTTCAGAGTAGGGATTAAGATCTTGTAAGCTATATTCGTCTAAACCGCCGGAAACGAATATGCCTACATCGGAGAAGCCTCTGTTGTCCAATTCTTCTCTTGTCTCTTTTACGATTAGAGATAAATCTCCTCTTCTTGAACCCGGGGTATCAATCCTCACCGCATTTAATTTGTTTTTTAGTTTCTCCGCCAGTCTGATTGTTTCAACTTTCTCATCACCGAAAGTGTCTACAAGTATGATTCTGGGAATCCCTTTGACGATTGTTTTATCGTAAGCGATTGCGGCTTTCAGAGTATCTCCTATAATAAGTATTACCGTATGAGGTATTGTGCCTTGTGGTTTCAAATTTAATTTTTCTGCGGATAAAACAGCAGAGACGCCATCAACTCCACCGATGTAAGCGTACCTGTCTATAACCGGAGTTATAGCAGGATGCATTCTTCTTGCGCCAAAGGATAAAACCGTTCTGTTTCCTGCTGCGATTTTACACCGGGCAGCTTTTGTTGATATGCCTGAAGCCTGACATATATAGCCGAGAAGCGGTGTTTCGAATTTTGCGAAATCCAGATATTTTCCTTTGATTGTGAGTATCGGTTCTCTTTCGAAAAATACGCTTCCTTCCCCGAGAGCTTGTATATCTATCTTTTTATCCTTGAATAATTCTATTAGTTCGCTTAGTCCGGAAAATATTGCCCATTTATATTTATCTGGGAGTTTTTTCGCGTACACTTCCGCTGCTACATTAGGATTTTTATTTTCCTTTTTTAATATCTCTTCGGCTTTGTGAAAATATATATCGGTGGTCTTTCCGTCGAGTATTTCTTTATGATTTGCGTGAATTTGCATTGGTATTATTTTAACTCCTCTTAAGAAAACTATTTAAAAACTTTTTTATGTCAAGGAGTTTAATTGTTTGTTTTTTTTGCCTTTTCTATGAGTTCAATTATTGACGTAAGCTTTGGCTTAGAAGATTCGGAAATGTATGAAATCTCTTCTTCTTTATAGTTTTCTTTTAAAAATTCTTTAATTGGAAGTTTTTCAAACCAGCAATCCATTATCTTACGGCATGGTAAATCGTTATTTTCCTGGCGGCAGTAATTAAAAGTTAGCCAGTGGCCAAGTCTACGGCAATAAATACGTTCGTTATCGTATTGATTCATAAATATTTTGAAATGTTAAGAGAGCCATAAGATTTACCTTGTAGTACTGTTATCAACTTTTTTCTTTTTTCGAAAAGACTCATTTAATTTTACCGCTTTTTTCCGGCAAATAAAATATCAAAAATTAAAAAGCAAAATGACAAATAAAAATGCAAAATTATCTCTTCCCCTAACCGTAAAAATTAAAAAAAATTCGTGTGATTTGTTGTTTCTTTGTTTTTTTTATTCATTTTTAAACTTTGATTTGTCATTTTCCGTTTTCATATTTAATTTTTACATTTTAGCGGCTTTGCCGCTTTGCGGCTCTCTTAGTAACTACCATTTACCTGTTTTTAGTTCCTGTGGTTTAGGTAATCCTTCTATCCCCTTAAGTGATTTTTTCATTTCCTCATCTGGT
>CAZQNI010000075.1:0-7124 GCA_964594255.1 uncultured bacterium
CCATCATTGGCAGTTACCATATCATCTGATAAGTCTATACCTAAATATCCGGGTGCGCCAGGACCATTATTGTATATTGAGTTCTGAGTTATTATATTATAATCTGCATTTGTATTATTGTTAGAATGTTCCCATATCATCACCCCACTTCTGCCATTAAAAGCAATCGTATTATTTGGGCCAATCACATTGTTATGAGCCCAACCAAGCCACCAGTCATCCGCTGGAGGACCATCCCCGTAATAATGACCTATGCTTATTCCTTCTCTATTATTCGGAAGTGGCGAAGAATGATTAACGTTCAAACCGATTGTATTATTTAAGATAATATTGTTGCGGCTATTATGTTCTTCTTCCCCCGTCCAGCCAATAATACATATTCCTTCTGTATCATTCCCGGAGATAAGATTGCCATCGACTATATTATCATGAGCCCCCTCACTTATACATACCCCGGTATGATCATTCCCAAGGTCATTCATGCCTGTAATATCGGTCCCCAGATAATTAAATTGCACGATATTACCATGATTATCGCCAGGGGGACAATTGGAAATGCCAACACCTTCGCCATAATTGCCGGAAGAGAGGTTGTTTGAGACCATATTGGTAGCTACAAGATCTGTATGCCCAGGAGGCACTACAATATTGATTCCTGCCCAGGGACTCAATTGGTTTGTTCCATTGCCGCAATCCTGGGTTCCGGAAGGATCCGTTCCGGTAAAATTACAATATATAACGTTATTCACAGTCCCGCCCGGCGTATCCTCAATTCTAATTCCATCCTGCTCGAAACTGTCAATCACAAGACCCTGAATTGTATTGTTCGGAGAAGTTATCCATAATCCGTGCGAAGCTCCGGCTTGAGAGCCGTTAATTTCTATTAGAAGCGTTGCCGTCGAGGGTGGGTTTGCTCCGGCACTAGCCCCCCCTTGAGACAACCCATCTATTTGAACACCGGCAATATCTATAAGTTGAGGGAGTTGTGATTGAGGATAAATAGTATGCACTCCCGCTCCGGGAATGTTAAAATCTATTACATCCGCTATGCCGTTACCATTTGCTGAAGTAATAGCGGCACGCAGGCTGCCTGCACCGGCATCATTTGTGTTTGTAACAGTAAAGGTAGCCCCTATTGAGTGAATAGGCAACAAAATAAGAGAAAAGCAAAGGATGAAGAACATAACGAAACTTAACATTCTATTCTTTTTCACAATACACCTCCTTTTATTATTTACAGTATAAGGGAATAGAAACAAAAAGTCAAGAAATTAAAAATTTTGTGTTGTCATGCGGATAGTGTTATATATTTGTGATCTTTGTGTCATTCTTTGTTCCTGGTTCGTAGTTCCTTGTTCGTTGTTCTTTGAATTTTTATCCGGTCTGCCGTCTGCGGTCATCCGTCATTATTTCTAACCGTCCAACTGACTAACCGACCAACAGACCAACATTTTTAGCCCTCTGTGTTCTTTATGGTTCAATCAATCGATTTTTCAAGTGTAATTACTTCTGTATCGATATCCCCGTGTTTATATGGTTTTCTGTTTTTTTCCGTATATCCCATTTTTTTCCAGAATGGAAGGACCTCTTCATTTGATACAAGTACGCCGATTCTTATTTTTTGGATATTTTTCCAGCTTTTGATTATCTCTTCAAGTTTATTATGAGCCCGCGTTCCCAATCCTTTTCTCTGATGTTTTTCCGATAATAAAAGGAGCCCGAGCATAACGGTTGACTCGTTTGGAAATCTACGACATAGATCAATACATCCTATCATATAATTGTTTAGATATATTCCAAAGACAAATTTATCCTGAAATTCTTTCCCCGGCGCGATTGCATCAAAAAGCTCCTTTCCGTCTTCAGGAGATGAAAACCCACCTGAAGTGTTGATACAATAATTAGGCGATTCTTCAAGTACTCTTTGTACTCCAGCTACTTCGCCTTCTCTGCCTTCAAGAATTTTTATTTCAAGTTTTTCTTTTTTCATATATGAAACTTACAGATATTTAAAAATTTAGCAAGATGCAGGGGTAAAATGCGCAGATAGCAGTGTTTGGATTTAGGATTTTGGGGTTGGGATTTGGTAAAAACAACAATAATTTTGTTCGCTGTGTGTTTTTTTCTCTGTGGTCTCTGTGTTAAATCACTCAAAAATTATAGGAGAAAGTTAAAAAAGGCATATTTTCAAAAATTTTATTCTTATCTTTTAGTACAAAACACATAGGGTTGATTGACATGTTGAAATTAGGAAAGTCCGCTTTTCCCACATCTATTGATTTTTTTGCGAACGCCTTATAGCATATACCGGTCAACAAAACATCCATAGTCAGGTATATTGCCGGATATGTATCTAGAAATCCTTCGTTGTCAACGAGGACCGCAATTCCTCCTGTTGCGGCGTGAGCAAGATACGGAAGAAGCCAGGTCATCACGCCGGCAGCGCCCGGAAGGTCATAATCTCTGCTGAGTTTATTTCCCCAAAGATATCCCACACCGTGACCTGCCAGCGAGAGCGCCGCGTATACACGTTCATCTGAATTTTCATTGCGGTGCGCGTCAATTGTCCAGAGAATAAGCGGTAAGGCTTCAGCACCTATCGTACTGGTTCGAAGTTCGAAAATAGCATCACCGAAGGTCAAATCTTCTGCATCTTTTGAAAGAAAAAGTGAAGTATATCCTTCCGCAAGAGAAAGAATTGTTCCGAGCTGTATCAAATCGTAGGGGTCCCCCCAGAGGTTCCGACCTCCAAACAATGTCCTTGTATTATAGTAATGGTAATAACCATATAAACAATGATTAAATTTCCTTTGATACATTGCCGGAGTGAACCCCATATTCTGTCCAAGCGTAAAATCAAGTACGTTTTCGGCTAAGCTCACCGGGAATATACCTCTTGCCGATTTAAAGATAAAACCTCCGTGAAATGCACCCTCTATACCGCCTAAAAATGAACCATAAGCGGCACCGCTTGAAATGCGGCGGTCTTTGGTCAATAAAAAGCAGGTCGATGTATAAATCAATGGTGTTAAAAGACCTATTGCTAGCAAACCCTCGCTCAAATCATCCTCACTAAACATCACAGGCAAGCTCCAGGAATAAATACTTAGACCATGGAATGTCTGTCCTACCAGATAGGATATCTTTGCATCCTCAAGAGTTACCATTTTTGACGGGGTTTTTAAGGTTAACCTGCGATACTCGGCAGACGTCATTTTTTTAACTAATTTCTTATCCCTGTAAATAGCTTCGATTGTATATGTGCTGTCGGGAGTGACAAATACCTCGATACGTTCGGGAAGAGGATCAAACAGTTTAACAAGATTACTTTCGATTTTGCGGTCAATCTTGACTTTTATAAATGTGTCCTGCGCAAAAACCATTACTGCCGGTATCATTAAAAGAAGAAACTTCTTCATTTATTCCTCCTTTTTACCTTTAATGAAACGAAATAAATAATTATAAAAACAATTAATACTATATGTATATATTTGTTGTTAAAATGTCAAGAGAGGTACTTCGTAGTAGTTGCAAGGCTTGCGGCATGAGTTAAGAAACGACCAAAGACCGAGGACGGACGACGGAATAAAAAAATCCAGTGCCAATCCGGCTAATTAGTTTTTTCGTGTGTTTTTTAAATACAAATTGAAAAAGGGTGGTGGGGTTTAGTGTTTTTAGTGTGTTTCGTGGTTAAATCAATTTTTTTCTCTGCGGTCTCCGTGTCTCTTTGTGATTTAGGGTTTTGTGTTTCTAGTTTCGAGTTAAAACGAACAAAAATATTCGTGCTATTCGTGTGATTTGTTGTTGAACTAAGCTCTCTTGGCTCTTCGCTTTTAGCCCACCACCTCTCCTTTCTTGTTTTTTTTAAATGTTTTTTGCGGAAAGCGGAGTGCGGATAGCTGACAGCGTTACATCTTTGTGTTCTTTGTGGTTTAATTCTGTAGAGTGGTGTGCCCCTTGACTTTTATGCTTAAAAACTATACTTTCCTGAATAATGCGTATAGGAATCATTGGCGGAGGCCCTGCTGGATATAGCGCAGCTGTCAGGGTGTCTAATGGAAATAATAAAGTCCAGTTATTTGAAAAAGGGGAGATAGGTGGGGTATGTCTAAATATCGGATGTATTCCGACAAAGGCTCTTATTTATTCGGCAAACCTTCATGATATTGTTAGATCAGATAAGAGAAAACCAGATTGGGAGGAAATTCAGGAAAAGAAGGCTCTTGCCGTTAAGAGAGTTCTGTTGGGATTAAAAGGTCTCCTCAAGGAAAAGGAAATAGAAATAATAAAAGAAGAAGCAATACTAAAGGAAGACGGTTCTATAAAATCGAACCGAAAGAAATATAAATTTGATAAAGTGATTCTTGCTGCCGGTTCTAAACCCATAGCTCCGCCATTTACTGCACCAAAAGATGTTTGGAATAGTACAGACGCACTTGAAGCGTCAGATTTGCCTGAGTCAATTGTAATAATAGGGGCGGGTTATATCGGACTTGAGTTTGGTTATGTTTTTTCCTGTCTGGGCAGCAAGGTTTCATTAATAGAGAAAGAAAATGAAGTGCTGCCCGGTGAGGATAAAGAATCTGCAGCTATCCTGCGAAAAAGTTTGTTGAGAAAAGGAATAAAGTTTTGTTTGTCCTCGGAAGTTATCGAGGTGAAAAAGGAGAACGACAAATTCGAAGTAATTTTTAAGAGCAGTGACAAAGAAGAAAAAATCGAATCACAAAAAGTTCTTATTGCAATTGGGAGAACACCAAATGTAGATGATCTCCCTGGAGAGATTTTGGAAGGAAATAAAGCAGTTAAAGTTGATGATTTCTTAGAAACAAAGATAAAAGGAGTATACGCTATCGGAGACTGTATAGGCGGTCATCTTCTTGCTCACTCAGCTTATAAAGAAGCCGAGATAGCAGCAAGTAATATCTTTGGAGAAAAAATTAAAAAAGCTAAGTTCGCAATTCCAAGAGTTGTTTACACTCATCCGGAACTTGCTTCTGTTGGTAAATCGGAAGAAGAAGCTAAGTCTCTGAACATAGATTATTTGGTTTCAAGAGTTCCCTTTGCTTCTAACGGGAGAGCTATAGCAACCGGAAAAACCACAGGACAAATCAAGATCATTCATACAAAAGAGGGGAAAATAATAGGAAGTATAATATTAGGTGAAGATGCTTCAGAAATCATATCCCTTATAAGTTTAGCCATGGATAGGGATATAAGTGTAAAAAAACTTTCGGAAACAGTCTTTCCCCATCCTACATTTTCAGAGGTTATAGGAAAGTGTTCCACGGTGGCCGGAGTCCACGCTGTTTAGATGAGAGAAAAAAAACAGATATTTCTTAATATAAGGAGAGATGATGTAAGAGTTGCGGTCCGCGAAAACGGAGAATTAGTTGAATTTTATATAGAAAGAGGAGACTCTTCTTTTTCTCCCGGTACAATCATAAAAGGTAAGTTAATTGCAATCCGAAAGGAATTAAATGCGGTTTTTGTTGATATTGGGGCTCAGTCTGCCGGGTTTTTACCATTAAATGATTTCTATCTTTCATTACCGCATAGAAAGAACGATGAAGAGGGTTTAGAGTTTTTAGTCCAGGTTAAGAAAGAACCGTACGGGACAAAAGGTGCACGGCTCACAACATTTATAGCAATTCCGGGGAGATATCTTGTTCTTATGCCCTTAAAAGAAGCTTTTGGGGTATCAAGAAAAATAAGAAAAGAGAAGGATAGGAGAAAGTTAAAAGAGATAGCAAGAGAACTATATACAGACGGTATGGGTATTATCGTCAGAACTGCTTCTTCCGGAGAAAATATTCGAGTTATGAGAGCGGACCTTTTGGAATTAAAGAAAACCTGGGAAAGAATCGAAAAGAAAAGCAAGATAGTAGAAGCGCCCTATGTTTTATGGACAGATGAAGATTTACCTATGAGAATAACAAGGGATTTGCTTGATGATTCGGTTTATGAATTTATTGTAGATTCAGAAGAAGCGTTCAAGGAGATAAACGAATATTTAAGCAGAAAAAAATCCTCTCTTATAAAAAAGGTGAAGTTATATAAAAACCACACTCCAATATTCAACCACTATTGGATTGAACAGGAATTGCGTTCAATATTCAGAAGAAAAATTTATCTTAAAAGTGGAGGACACATTGTAATAGACGAGACTGAAGCCCTCACCGTATTTGATGTGAATACCGGTTCTTACAAAGGCAAAGAAACAACAGAAGAAATGATCTTCAAAACGAATTGTGAAAGCGCTGTTGAGATAGCAAGACAGTTAAACTTAAGAGATATAGGTGGTATAATTATAATTGACTTCATAGATATGCGAAAAAAGGCAAATCAAGATGAGCTATTGAAATTATTTAAAAAACAATTAAAAAGGGGCAAAGCAAGATACAAAATTGTACCTAGGCTTTCTCCTAATGGACTTCTTGAAATGACCAGAGAAAGGGCTCGCAAGAATATTGCGAGGAGGTTCGTCGAATCTTGTCCTTATTGTAGAGGAAAAGGTTACGCTCTCAGCGCTCCCTACTTGCTGTCAAGATTTACCACCTGGCTTGAAAGGAAAGGCAGGTCATTATTGAACACAAAAGTACGTATTATCGCTAATCCGCGAGTTGCAATTTATTTCGAAACGGAAGGCAAAAATACACTTGAGTATTCCTGTGTAAAGAATAAGATGCATATAGAAATTATTCATAAAGAAAGTAATCCTATCGAATTAGTAGAGGTTATCACTTATAGTAATGATGAAGTCATAAAAGAAGAAATATGAAAAGACTACCTTTGGTTTTTTTATTCCTTACCGGGTGTGTTTATTATAACACATTCTACAATGCAAAAAAATACTATGACGAAGAAAATTATAATAAAAGTATAGAAAAATGCGAAAAAATACTTGAGAGACACCAGGGTTCAAATTACACGGATGATGCAATCTTTCTCATGGGGAAAAGTTATTATCATTCAAAGAAGCCCGATGAAGCAAAAAAGAATTTCAGAAGAATTATTGATAATTTTCCTAATTCTCCTTTTAGAGAGGAAAGTTATCTTTTTCTCGGTAAAATAGCCCTCGAAAAGAAAAATCTGGACGAAGCTATTATACTTCTTAATAGAGTTGC
>CAZQNI010000076.1:0-7022 GCA_964594255.1 uncultured bacterium
AAGAATTTAAAAAGCTTTTAAAGATGGATACGGATGAAATTAAACTTTCCTGGGACGAATTCAAAAAACTTTTAGCACAGACGGGTCAGGATGTGAAAGTTGAATATAACATTGAGAACGGAATGGTTGTGCTTAGCAGAGAGCAGTTTAAAGAGTTACTTCTTAAGATGAAAAAACCTGATGTTTCTCCGATTACTCCTCCGGGAGATTATCTTATAACGAGGGCTGAATATAATGGAGTTATGGGGCAAAACAGTACCACTTTTAACGTTGCCTTTGATCTGGAAATATTTGAAAAAGATAGAAAAGATTATCCTAAGGTACAGCTTATGCCTCAAGGGGTCGCGCTCAGGGGGATAGAATTAGACGGCAGTCCTGCTCTGGTGATGATTGAGAATGGATGGTATGTCCTGGTAACCGATAAGGTTGGTCAGCATAAGGTAACACTTTCATTCTCCATTGAAACCGAACTTGATAAAGGTCCTGATGTTTTAAGTCTTACTATTCCGAGAACCGCAATTACTTTATTCAATATCGATATTCCTGTAACTGACGCCAGGGTAGAAATACCTCAGGCTAAATATATGACTGTTTCAAAGAGGGGAAGATATTTGAGTGTTGGGGCTGTTCTTTCTACAACCTCCAACGTTGCATTAAAGCTCCATCGAACTGTCGTAAAAAAGAAGAAAAGTATTCCGGCAAAGATTTATACCGAGGTTATGAATTTGCTTTCCGTTGAGGATAATGCTCTGCGAGTTACATCTAAGTTTAAACTTAATGTCCTTCAAAATTCTATTTCCGGTATTAAAGTAAATATCCCTGAGGGTTATAGCATTTTATATGTTCAGGGTGAAAATTATCAGGAAATAAGAGACTGGAGCACGGAAACGGTGGGAGAAAAAAATGTGTTAACCGTTCCTTTCGGAGGTGATAAGGAGGGTACGGTTACGTTTACAGTGACCGGAGAAAAGATTTTTACAGAAGATGAAAACGAAATCACTTTTAAAGGATTTCAGGTTCTGGAGTCTGTCAGAGAAACCGGATTTCTTGGGATTGAGAAAAAGAGTGCTGCTGAAGCTGAAATTGTTACCAATGAAAATATTGATATCGTGGATATACAGGAATTACCAATGGAGCTGGTAAATATGTCCACAAGGCCTTTGATTCTGGGTCTACGATATTTAAGGCATCCATTTTCTTTGACCCTTAAAATCACGAAACATGAAGAACTGCCAATGGTTAATAGCGTTATTGATAATGCTAGTGTAATGTCCGTTTTACTTCCTGAAGGCAAAGTTATAAGCCGGGTTGTTTATACTATGCGTAATACCGGTAAACAATTTTTAGAGGTAAGTTTACCTGAAGATGCTGAAATATGGAGTCTCTATGTTGACGGAAAGAGAGAAATCCCTTCTAAAAATAAAGAGGGCAAGTTTATGATTCCTCTTGTCCGTTCGAAAATGTTCGGAGAAGATATAGCCTCATTTGATGTAGATATTCTATACTATTACAAAAACAACTCATTGCCTATTCTAGGGTCAAAAACATTGCTGTTTCCAAAAGCCGATGTTGTAATAAGCAAGATGTTATGGTCCTGTTACTTGCCTTTGGAATATAAGTACATTCATTTTGGAGGAAATGTCGAAAAGGAAGATATAGCTACAGGAATTCGTCCTTTACTGAGTGGAGGAAGATTTTTCACTTATGATGAGGTTAGCGGGTATGAACAGGCTCTTGAGAACTGGGATGATTCACAACAGCTTGAGGCGAATGTAGAAAGGGCAAGGAGGAAGCTACAGAGTAATTTTAGATTGAGTTCGGCTAATGAGCAGGCTGATATAATGAATCAAGTCAAGCAGGAGATAGGTTTTGCTCAAATGGTGCAGAAAGAAAAAGAAACTGGAGTGACTGATGCAACGCTTTTCCGGATAGAAATTCCTGCTTCAGGACAGTTGTATCGTTTTGCCAAGACAGTGATTGAAGATGAGCAGCTATTCTTGAATTTTCAATATACAAGAGGATGGATTTATACTTTAATTAAAATTCTCTTTTTGCTTGTAATTCTTTGCATTGTTTATCGGATTCGGGGTAAAATTAGAATTCTTTCGCTAAAAGTTAAGAGTTGGATTGATTCTAGAAAGAGTTTTTGGATTAAACTGAAGACTCCCGATGGCATTAAAGCTTTTTTACTTTTAGGTGCTTTTGTCTTTTTCTTTCTATCTAAGTTCCTTTTTGTCATTTTTGTTCTTGTTTTTCTGCTTGCCTGGCTAAAGCCTGAATGGATATTTAGGCAGGGGATTAAATCTAATACTAAAAAAGCGAAAAAAAAGAAAAGCAAGAAATCTAAAAAAGAATAGAGGCATTATAATGAGAAAAAATAAAATAATAAATTATATTTTTCTGATTGTTTTCTATCTTTTTGTTATCGGTTTGTTCTTTGATTTTACGCTTCGGGCTGATGATTCTAAGGAGTCAAAGATTACTATTGATTGGGAAGAATTTCGTTCTCTTTTAAAGCTTGATGTTGATGAAATAAGACTTTCCTGGAAAGAGTTTTCCAAATTAATGGAGCAAACAGGTGTGAAGTATGAACCGGAGTACAAAGTTGATAAGGGCGACGTTGTTCTTACCAGGGAAGAATTCAAAAAACTTATAGATAATATGAAACCGCCGGCAGGAGATGTGTTTATTCCTCCGGCAGACTATATTTTAACGAAAGCAGCATACAATGGTGTTATGGGAAAGGGGAGCACAAGTTTTGCTGTCATCTTAAATCTTGAAATCTTTGATAAGGGTAAGAAAGCCTATCTGAAGATTCCGCTTTTTCAAGAGAGTTTAGCTATTTCGGAAATCAGGCTTGACGGGAATCCGGCTTCGCTTATAACGGAAAGTGGCTGGCATTACCTTTCCACTGATAAGGTAGGCCGGCATTCGGTTACAATAAGATTTTCTATTGAATCTTCTCCGGATAAAGGTAGTCCGGGTTTGAATTTCAATATTCCTCAAACACCCGTTACTTATATAAGTCTTGATATTCCAAGAGCCGATATTGATGTTAGTATCCAGAGTGCTCAGGAAGTGACAGAGACAAATGTTAAAGACCATACTATAGTTAAAGGATATCTGTCTTCTACTTCCTATATGAATATTTCCTGGAAGAGTGAAGATAAAAAAGTCAAGAGAGGTCCCGCGAGAATATATTCCGAAGTTTTCAATCTTCTTTCGATCGAAGCAGACGCAATCAGTGTGACTACTGTCTTTGAGTTAAACGTAATGCAGAATACGCTTAATGTACTTACTCTAGCTATTCCTTCGAATTATCAGGTTATCGATGTAAGTGGTGGAGGTTTGGGAGGCTGGAGTGTTAGAGAAGAGGGAGAAAGACAGTTACTCGATATATCTTTTGAGTATCCTTTTGAAGGTTCAAAGATATTGACCGTTAGATCTGAGAAATTACTTGCGGAAGAAACGATAGTTGCAGATTTCGAAGGGTTTGAAGTCTTGGGAGCCATGAGAGAATCAGGCTATGTCGCTGGAGAGGTAAAAAGTGATGCTGAGGCTGAAGTTCAGGAATTTGATAATATAGAAAGGATCGATTTTCAAAAGATACCCTATCAGTTGAGCAATCTTTCGGCAAGACCTATTCTTTTTGCTTTTAAATATGTAAGACATCCTTTTGATATGGTTGTTCGTATTACTAAGTATGAAAAAGAAGAGGCTCTTACTTCTTTCATAGATTTCGCGAAGGTAATTACCCTATTTGCAGAAGACGGTAAATTGGTTCACCAGGTTACGTTTACAATGCAGAATCTGTGGGATCAATTCCTTAAGGTCAATTTACCTGAAGATGCGAGTGTCTGGAGTGTTTATGTTAACGGTAGAAGAGAAAAGGCTTCGAGAGATAGTGACGGCAGGGTTTTGGTTCCGCTTGCCCGTTCAGAAAGAGGTTCTGATGGTACTCTTATACCTTTTGACATCGAGATTATCTATACGGAAGATCTTGGACCCTTTAAATTTTCTGGTAAAAAGAGACATTCTTTCCCGACGACAGATATTTTGATTAACAAGGTCGATTGGATTTTGTATTTACCGGTTAATTATGATTATATAAGCTTTGGAGGAAATCTTAGCCCCAGAGTTGAAGAAATTATTCCGGTAAGCGAATCTGAGATTGAAATGAAAAAATTTGCTGAAGAAGAAATTATGAAAGGAGAAATAGAATTTGATGATAAGTCTGCAGAGATTGTTGCGGCTCCGGTTTCTAAAGAGGCTTATGATTTAATTTCAACCAGGGAAGCCGGTAAGTTTGCTACCGGGAAAGCTGGGTTACTTTCATTGAAGGTTAATATTCCGATTTCCGGCAAGAAATATTCTTTTGAAAAAAAGATCGTGGAGAAAGAAGAAGCATTATTTTTGGATTTTACTTATACGAATGAAATAATAATCAAAGCGGTAATTGTACTCTTGATTATAATTTTACTCTTTGTTCTCTTCCGAAAAAGGAAAATGTTTATACCTCTTTTCAGGTCTTTGGGTAAGGGGCTTGTTAAGTTACTATATTTATTTAGATTTGCCTTTAGACCTAAGGAATTTCTTATAATTGTTACTGTAGTTCTGTTTCTTTGGATACTAACAAGGTCTTACTGGTATTATCCACTTCTTTTTCTTATTATGTTACTCTTCTTTGCAGCGTCGATCGTAAGATTTATTCAGAGCAGAAAAAAGGAGAACCACTAAGGCACCAAGTAACAAAGATAATATTTGAGTTTTAAAGAAAAAAATATAAATGGGTTGTGGGTAGTTCTTAGTGTCTCTGTGTCTTTGTGTGAGATTAATTTGGTTTTGGGGGTGATTTTAAACAACACTATATTTTTTCTCTGTGCTCTCTGTGTGTTCTTTTTTTCTCTGTGTTCTCTGTGGTAAAAATTTTGGGGTAGTGGGGAAATTTTTCACTTGCCATAATATTATTCATTGTTATAATAAAATGCTTAAAATATAACTTAAAATGAAAGGTGGTTTTAAAATATGGATTTCAATAAAAGAAAAATATTTTGTTTTGCGGGTGTTTTTGTAGTTTTAATAAGTGTGTACTTATATACCATTGCTCCTACGGTTTCACTGTGGGATTGCGGTGAATTTATAGCCTGTTCCCACATCTTAGGAGTGCCTCATCCTCCTGGTACGCCTCTTTATATGTTGCTTGGAAGAGTCTTTGATATTCTTTTTCCTTTCAGGGAGGTAGCGAAGAGGATAAATTTTCTTTCTGTATTGTCCGCGGCTTTTGCCGGAGCCATTTTATATCTTGTAATCTTAAAGGTGATAAGCAGGTTTAAAGAGAATAGAGGTAAAAAACATTTATTGGGGACCCATCTTATAGCGCTTTTTTCTTCTATTGGAGCCGGGTTTTGTTTTAGCGTATGG
The DNA here is from genome assembly GCA_964594255.1 of uncultured bacterium. Taxonomy (GTDB): domain Bacteria; phylum Hydrothermota; class UBA3072; order UBA3072; family UBA3072; genus JAFGHJ01. Next base: position 5,422 of record CAZQNI010000076.1, read on the forward strand.
GATTCATCTGTCGAAGCGGAAGTATATGCTTTATCAACATTAATAATTGTTTTGGGACTGTGGTTGACTTTGCACTGGAGTGATCATAGACGTGAAAAAGGAGACAACAATTACTTGCTTTTATTGATGTATTTATTATTTTTATCGATTGGTGTTCATTTGCTTCCTTTATTGCTTCTCCCGGGAATTCTTGTATTTCTGATTTTGATTAACTGGAAAGTTTTAACAGACACTCGACTTATAGGAATAGTATTGGCTTTAGCTTTCATAGGCGTTACAACGTATTTTGTTCTGATGATAAGGGCGCATGCAAATCCCGGTATAAATGAAGCAGATCCAACAACATTTGCTAAATTATGGGAGGTCATTTCCAGAAAGCAATATGGGAAAATGGATTTATTCCCCAGGCATACTTCGTGGGAAACTAATTTGAGTTTAATACCCGCATTCATAGAACAACTTAAGGTGTTCTTTAAATATTTTTCATGGCAGTTTTTGCCTTATCCCAGAACAGATACAGGCGTTTTGCTTCGTTATCTATCGTTATTCGGGACATATATTTACATTTTGACCGGTGTCTGGGGTATGTGGATACATTTTAAGAAAGATAAGGAATCTTTTTGGTTATTTTTCATCCTGTTTATACTTTTGACTTTGGGTTTGGTTTTTTATCTGAATCATGAGTTTTCTCCTTCCGATCCCAATCCTGCCCATCAGCCGCGTGAACCAAGGGAAAGAGACTACTTCTGGAGTACTGGATTTTTCCTTTTTATGTTTTATGTGTCGATAGGTCTGTACTGGGTATGGGGATGGTTAAGGCAAAGAATTCCGCGTTATGCGTTGGGCGGCGTAATTCTTTCAGGTATTATGGGTTTTGTTCCTTTAGTTAGTAATATTAATTCTCACGCAAACAGGAGAGGTAATTGGCTTGCGCATGATTATGCACAGGATTTATTAGTCAGTCCCGACGAAAATTCAATTCTCTTTACATATGGAGACAATGATACATTTCCGGTTTGGTTCATGCAGGAGGTTAAAGATTTTAGAAAGTTTGATGCCGAGAAAAAGAAAGGTGTAAGATTGGCTAATTTTTCACTTATGAATACCAACTGGTATGTTAAACAGTTCAAATTGTCAAAGGTGCCGATTGATTTTGCTTCACCTTTTAAAGGTACACGATTTGCTGCCGAATACAATCGTCAAAAGAGATCGGGACTGACAAATAGTAGTTTTGAAGAGTGGATAATAGACTCTTTACCTTCCGCTGTGAAGGTTGATGGCGGGAGAATAATTGAATTAAAGGATATGGCAGTCAGATCTATAATTCTGTCGGCGATTGGAAGAGAACCGACTTTGAGTGATATGTTTATGAAGGATTCTTTGTTTGTTGAAAAGTACATAAACAATGAGGATTTCAATCCTTCGATCAATATATATTTTTCCTTTCCCATACCCCCCGAATATCGTAACGCGTTGGGTGCTCATTTGTTAAGGGAGGGTATAGTGTATAAACTTGTTAAAGATAAAGTTTATTTTAGGAGCAACCGGGAAAAGACATGGGACTTATTTAATAATAAGTTCTCATATAGTTATTATGATAA
>CAZQNI010000077.1:0-7004 GCA_964594255.1 uncultured bacterium
CGCATGTTGAGGAGGTTTTATACTGAAGGATTTGCTGTGTGGATTTTTTTCGATTCTCCCCGCCACAGGTGAGAATGGACACTTTTCTAAGCCCCCAGCGTATCCATGCCTGACTATTTCTAAATAATACTGATGGGTTGTATCCGGGAGTCTCTTATACTCCCAATCCTTATTTATGTATATATATTCATATATCGAATCCCCTTTTTCTAAAGGTTGAAAGAACCGTCTCCACTTTTTCTCATCAGGACTTAGAGGAAAACCACTCCATGTTATATCAACACCAAAAGTTGTTGGCAAATCTTTGCTGTTATCATGAGTAATAAATATCTTTGTATAGATTGGGATATTAATGGGTAAGATATAGACTTTTTCGGAAGAGTTGTTTACAACACTTACTCGAACAAAGATTGGTTCATACGTAACATATTCCGTTTTTTGTTCCCATAAAGAGTGATGAAGTTCAATTCCTTCGGTTTTTATCTCCGGATATGAAAGTAGGATAAAAAACAAACAATTAATCATTATCTAAATATAAGAAAAAAATTTTTCTTTGTCAATGCGCTCTCCGTGGCTCAAATATAGGATTTTGGATTTTGGATTTAGAGGGTGTTTAGTAAAAAAACTAAAAAGTAACAAAAAATCTCCGTGTCTTTGTGTAAATTAAAGTTTCGGGTTTCGTGTTTAGAGTTAAAAAATAACGAACAAAAATCTTGTGATAATCTGTGTAATCTGTGGTCAACTATTCTTCCACCCCTAAAATCCCCTCAACCGGTTCCCCGGTATCATACCAGACGTTTCCGTAAGCAGTCAGCTCCGTTGTATCGACATCGTTTGACCAGATACCGTAGTAATAATCTCTGCCGAAATGATTATCTATGATAGTCAAACCTTCAAAAGTACGTCCTTCTCTTATTCTTGTATAAACAGTATATCCCGCACCGTTTAAAAGATTGTTCTCGATTGTAACATTCTGTAAATTTCCCCAATTGTATTCAAATAAAAGGCATGACGTTTGGTCGGTTGGAACATCGATATGATTGTGTATTATTAGCGCTTCTCTTATTTGACCTAAGAATTCCATTCCGTCACCTTTATGGTCATCGATGGTTTCGATGTTATCGTCTCCGTCTGTTTCTCTGATATCCGAAATATAACAATCCTGAATCGTAAGTTTAGCCTTTGGCGCAGGATCATCTCCCCCACCTCCAAAAATTCCGTCTCCGACATGATGGATATAACATTTCCGTAACGTTGCTTCGGTACTGTCCGCGGTGCGTATTAAGATACCTTTCGAACTGTTTACGTAATCTCTGCCTATTTCACAATCTTCGATTAAAATTCCTGAATAGCCGGACTCGACGACAATACCGTAATAAGCTCCAAGCCAGACCCTGCAATTTCTGACCGTTACGTTGTTGGCTTCAATAGTTAGTGTTCCCCTTACATCCAGATTCTGGACGGTTGTACCGAGGATGGTAATGGTCGTATCGGTATTTATTATAGTAAGGTTATTGGGATTAGTGAGATCTGTATTGTCAGTATAAGGCCAATCGCCATAATCCGGCCCGACAGAATCATTCTTACAGGAAACTGTTATCAAAAGGATAATTAATAGAATAATGTAACATTTTTTCATATTGTAATACTAATAAAAAATCCGTCTTTGTAAAGGATTTTTTAGTTCGTTGTTCCTGGTTCGTAGTTCGTAGTTGTTTGCGGTCTACCGTCTACGGTCATCGGTCGTTATTCTTAACCGCCCAACCGACTAACTGACCAACAGACTAACAGTTTAGAAACTACAGAATCTACATGTTATACATGTGAAAAATTAAAAATAATATTTGTCACTTGACACGTAACAGGTTACATATTATAATATAAATAATGATAAAGTCATTCAAACATAGAGGGCTCGAGCAGTTTTTTAAAGATGGAAATAAGAAAGGCATAAACCCGGAACATGCGAAAAAGATTGCGAGAATGTTGGATCGTCTGGATGCGTCTACTAATCCAAAAGATATGAATCTTCCGGGGTATAAGCTACACAAATTATCGGGTAAGAGCAAGGATGTTTACTCGGTATGGGTAAGCGGAAATTGGAGAATAACTTTTAAATTTAAAGGTGAAGATGCAATTATGATCGACTACAAGGATTATCATTAAGAGAGGTGATGGAAAATGGTAACGAAAAGAAAGCCAACACATCCGGGCGAAGTTTTGTTAGAGGATGTAATAAAACCCTTAGGATTATCGATTGCCGAAGCAGCAAAGAACTTAGGGGTTAGTCGGAAAGCTCTCTATGAGCTTATTAACGGAAAATCGTCATTAAGTCCGCAGATGGCAGTAAGAATTGGCGAAGCGACCAATACCAGCCCTGAAAGCTGGCTCAATATGCAGCTTAAGCTTGACTTGTGGAAAGCCATGAAGCATAAGCCGACTAATATAAGCGGTTTCCCGGAAAGAGCAGCTGTTGGTAAGTAGATAGCATAGGATTTGGGATTTAGAATTTAGTTCCTGGTTCGTAGTTCGTAGTTCCACACGTAGCTTCTCCGAATCTAAGAGAAATAGATAAATTGCAAAATGGTGAAATAGTCCCCTTATCCCCATTTTTCTATTTTCCCATTTTCCGATTTTTCTAATTTATTCTCCGTATATCTGTATATACGGGGTAAAATCTCGGGCAAATAATAACAAAAAACCGAAGACCGATGACCGAAGAAAAAAAAACTCAAAAAAATTTCGTGTTTTTTGTGTATTTAGTGGTTAATATTTGGGGTGAAGTGGACAATAAAAATGCTTGACAAAGTGAAAAAGATGTATTGTTTTTTAATTGTGACTTTAGAAAGAACTATTCAGTTTTAGTCATTTAAAAGTTCGATTATTATTTACTATTAGATAAGGAGGTAAAAAATGTACAAAAAAATAGTTTTATCGTTATTTTTTATTTTCGGCGTAAACAGTAAATCGGTTTTTGCTCAAGTCGGTGTAGGAGATTCTCTTGCTCTCGTTGCATTGTATGACAGTACAGACGGTCATAACTGGGATGATACCACCGGTTGGAACCACGGACCAATGGATACCTGGTATGGTGTGACAGTATCTGGTACTATTAATCGAGTAACTATGTTGAATCTGATTGATAATAATTTAGTAGGGATTATTCCGTCATCAATTGGCGATTTAGATAGTTTAACAGGTTTGTTTCTTTGTGACAATCAGCTTACAGGTTCAATTCCCCTAGAAATTGGGAATTTGACGAATTTAAGATATATGTCTCTTTATACAAATCAGCTTACCGGACCAATTCCTACTGAAATCGGAAATTTGACGAATTCAACATGGTTGCATCTTGGTAACAATCAACTCACAGGTACAGTTCCTGCAGAGATCAATAACCTAACTAAACTATCACTGCTTTATCTTTATAATAATGATTTAGAAGATTTACCATCTCTATCGGGACTATCATCTTCGTTGCTCTATTTAAAGATAGAAAATAACAAATTCACGTTTGAAGATATAGAACCAAATATCGGTATTCCTAGCTCCTTCTTTACTTATTCACCCCAAGATAGTGTTGGCGAAATCATCAATACAACAATAAATGAGGGTTCAACTCTTACTATCTCAGTTTCTGTCGGCGGTGACAGCAATCAATATCAATGAAAAAAAGATGAGGTTGCTATATTGGGTGCAACTGATAGTTTATATACAATAAGTTCAGCAGACTTTGACGATGCCGGCAGTTACATCTGCGAGATTACCAATACTGTCGCAACAGCATTAACGCTTTATTCGTTGCCTATAAATGTAACTGTTGTTGTTATCGCAGTAACTTCTCCCAACGGAGGTGAAAACTGGCAGGCAGACAGCACCTATGATATTACATGGATTTCAAACGGTACAACCGGCAATGTCCGGATCGAATATTCGACAAATAACGGCTTCTCCTGGATTCAAGAAGCCGGCTCTACGGTCGATGACGGTTCTTATTCCTGGAGGATACCCGATATGCCTTCGGATAGCTGCCTTGTAAGGGTGAAAAATTGGAGTGGAAATCCATCGGATATAAGTGATGCGGTATTTACGATCTTGCCTTCTTCAACCGTTCCGCTTGCCAAGTTACCCGAAGTTTATTCGCTTGATGTAAGAAGAATAACAACTGGTAATAAGTTTGAACTTAGATACGCTCTCCCTGAGAAAGCTAATGTCAGGTTTAGAGTGTATGATATAACGGGGAAAATTGTAAAGGAGTTTTCAAAAGAAGAAGAGCCGGGTTTTTACACGGAAAATATATATATGAACGGTCAACCGACAGGAGTATATTTCGTCAGAATGGAAGCGAACGGGAACAAGTTTACTGAAACAGGCAAGGTTATATTTGTAAAATAATCGTTGATTTCGTCTGTTGTGAGTCTATGGCGTCTGTTGAGTCATGCGTTGAAAGTTACAAGTCAATAAATGGGATTTTGGATTTCGGGGTTGGGATTTGGTTAAAACAAAATAATTTCTTTTTTCTCTGTGGCTCTGTGTGAGATTATTTTGGTGTTTTGGGTTGGGTTTTAAATACTGAGATGTAATCTCACATGGCTTTAAACTCACCAGATTCTACTACATCTGTTGGAATCCCTTCTATTTCCTCAGGAATAATATCCTCTCTTCTAAGCTCTTCCTCCCTTTTTTTCTCTTTTACGTAACAAACAATGGAAAGTTTGTCGGTCTTTTTACCATTGGTTTCTTTGTATCCAACCGAACAACCTACAACACCGGCTTTACTCATAAGTTCTTGTTCATGTTTTTCCTTTATCTTTTTCACCTCTTCGATTGTCGGCATGGGATAGCCTTACCCGGTAATTAACTCCGCATCCAGAAGACTCAGATAGTTCTGTATATGATTGGCAATCGTAGTATTCTCGCTGCCTGCGAAGAGTTTGCCAACAGCATAGCCTTCCATATCGAGTATCAGGCTTCCGGAGTCACCTCCGGCGCTAAATCCTTCTTTGCTTATAACTATTTGATCTCTGAAATATGCATATTTTCCTGTGCCATAAGATATTGGTCCGATAGTCGCGTCTATACCGGTTACGACTCCGTCGACTGTGTGGCTGGTCGTTCTCCCTGATTTTTGAACAAGGATATCAAGTTGAGCCTGTCTAACACCTTTAGGTACTCCTATATCTAAGATCTCTGCTAAAACATCATCGCTGTTTACTTCAATCATGGCTGCATCGACCAGATTGTCTTCCGGATAGGCTAAAACCGGTCTAAGTCTTGTCTTTCTCCCAAGTAATTTAGCAGGTATATTGTAGAGACTGCTCCAAAATCTGGCTAACGAGCATTGACTCGGAGAATCGATAAATTCTATGGGAATGAATTTCAAGAGCTGACCTATTATATCCTCGGGAATCTTACCTCCGTCATAGGGTCCGGGTTGAAGATAAACGTCTCCGAGTTCGGCTTCGTTTGAATTTGCACCTACATGATTATTCGTTCCGATACATATCTTACCCGTACCCTTATCTTTGAGTAACTCTCCGTTTGTACCTGCAGTTATTAGATAATGCCCTCCGGATGTTCCCATCGGGCATGGTCTAAGTCTGTCTTTATTATCTTGTAGTGCTCTTATTTTACCAACTTCTATCACATCGGTCGGAATATCTTTTATGGTATCCGGCACAAAATCCCTCTTACTCAGTTTTTCTTTCAAGAGCTTTTTCTCAACCATACATACAACACTCAATTCATCGGTTTTCTCCTCTCCCTTTATCTTATATCCCGTCATTACACCTACAACATTAGCTTTACTTAATAGTCCTCTCTCAAATTTACTTTTAATTTCTCCTATTTCCATTTTCCCTCCGTCTGTTTTTTAGTTATACCAAAAAGGAACCATAATCGGACGTAAAAATCGATTATATGTCCTTCATAGAATACCTCCTAAAACCTCCTTAGCTAATTTACTGATATTTAACAAACTGAATACCATTTATAATGTGATGCATATGCTATGGAGAGCCGGGTAAAAATATGCAATGATTCAGGGAATATTGATTTTTTAATCTTAACGCCTGCAAATCATTTTTGATAAGAATGTTTATACAGTTGGCTTTTTTCTCAGTCTCAGAATTTAAAATTTTTAAATTTTGCGTTTTTTTATGATTTTCCATAACGAACTTATACCTTTAGATATCTATTTATACTATATCCAAAACTCAATTAAAAGTCAAGGGGAGGTTTTTTAGAAACCAGTTACCGGGTCGCTTTAGGATTAGCAGAAAACCAGGAAGCCCGGCAAGGATTATGGATTAGCCGTAAATCGAGAAGAAAAGCAAGGATTAAGAAAAAACACTTACCACTTAATCCCCTAACCCCTGAACTTCTCACCGATATTGCTTCTAATCCTATTGTAATTCGTGTGATTTGTTGTTCCTCTTAGTTTTTTGTTTGTTGGGGTTAGGGTTTAGCGGTCAGCCGTGAGCGGTAAGCTGAGAGCGTTTTATGACTTTGGACCTTGGACTATCTATCGTTTTTTGTTCAAAATCAAACCGTTTGACAAATTAGAATATTTACTTATAATAAAATATATAAAAAGGAGGTTTTTGTGCACAATTTATTATTGTTATTTGCTATTTCATTACCACAGGGAGAATTTTCGAGCGAAAGATTCGATTCGTTGAATATGGGATTCGTGGGCAATTGGCCCTTTGGTCCTTCACTTGCCACGGAAGTTGATTCAGCGAGAAATCTCGCATTCTGCGGTTCGGGAGGCGGGGTTTATGTAGTTTTTATATCTGATCCCTCAAATCCCGTTAAATTATCCGAGATTCGAACGAGAGGTGTGGTAAAAGGTTTATTTTGCGAAAAGCCCACCCAGAGACTTTACATTGCAGCGGGAGAAGCCGGTCTTGAAATATGGGATGTTGCCAATCCCCTGGATATTCAGAAACTGGGTTCATACGATACACCCGGTGATGCAGGAGATGTAGCGGTTTCAGGTAATT
>CAZQNI010000078.1:0-6906 GCA_964594255.1 uncultured bacterium
GCGTAATAATAAAAGCCGCTTCACAAAGAGCTATTGTAGCCAGATATATTATAGCAATTATAGAAGGGATTGGCAAACCACTTGCCTTAAGCTTTAAAACGAAATGATCATGAGAACCTTTTAGAGGATTTTGTCTCTTCACAATCCTCAGAATAACCACATAAGTCGTATCAAATATCGGTATAAATAGAATAAGCAGAGGAACAAATAACGCGATAGGGTTTGCAGCCGTATATCTGGTTAAAATAGCTAAAACGGAAAGCATATAACCTAAAAAAAGGCTGCCTGAATCCCCCATAAATATTTTCGCTTTTGGTAAATTAAAAGGTAAAAAACCAAGACAACTCCCAGCCAGCGTCATAGCAACAATAGGATATGTGCCATTCCCGGAAACAGAAATAAAAATAAAACCGAAAGCGGCAAAAAAACCGACCCCCGCAGATATACCATCCATTACGTCTATTATATTAAAAGCGTTGGTTATTCCTATTATCCAAATAATAGATAAAATAATATTAAGATATTCGGGCAAAATTTTAATATTTATTTTTATTCCCAGCCAAATAGTAAACACGGCTATCAAAGACTGCAAAAAAAGCTTTAAATATCTAGAATACGGACGTATATCGTCCAAAAAACCAAGAAGAAATACGGAAAAACCGAGGATCAATATTCTCCAATCACTCCCCCAAAAAACACTTATTAAAGTTCCTAGGAAAAGCGCGATTCCGCCGCCATAAGGTGTTGGCTTTGGATGGTCTTTAATCCCCTTAGGTTTATCAATCAAACCTATTTTTGGAGCTATTTTTGAAATGATAAATGATAAAAAAAGACTAAAAGTAAAAGCAATCGCAAAATAAATCAATTTTTACTCACTTGATTTGATTTTAGAGTAAGGGAATTTTTTTTCATCTTCGTTAACCCCATAATTTTTCTACCTAAATTTATGAGTTTATGGAAATTAGTCAAGGTAAACACATATCACATTTAAAATGTAAAAATCAAACATCAAGATGTAAAAATACAAATCAAAGTTCAAAAACAAAATTAAAAACAACGAAACAACTAATCACACAAATAGCACAAATAAGTTTTTTTGTTTCTTTTGCTAAATCCTAAATCCCAAATCTTAATTATTAATGTGAAATACTAAATTTGAAGCCCAAAACTATCTGTTACTACTAACTACTAGCTACTTACTACTATCTATTAAAATATCTTGACAACTCAATTATTAATCATTAAAATAATATAAACATAAAAGGAAAGCTTATATTTCTGATGTTTTACTTATTTTTAAAAGTGTCAAAGAAGGATAATTGATTATGAAGCTGCTGAGAATATTGATATTATGTATTTTATCTGCAGAAGGTGTTTTTGCGCAATACAGCTATATACCTGTCTCTATTCCTATGCGCGATGGCAAATACCTGGCAGCCGATATATACACAATCGACACTCTAACACCAAAACCTACTATTCTAATACAAACACCCTATAATAAATTATGGTATCGTCTCATTATTGGGTCTACGGAGGGACAAGTCCCGTTTGACAGTATAAATTACAATTATTTAATCGTTGACTGGCGGGGATTTCATGCTTCTGCAGCGGCTGATTCTGTAAGTTACGACCGGGGCCTTGACGGTTATGACCTTGTAGAATGGATAGCAACTCAAAGCTGGTCAAACGGTCGTATAGGCACATGGGGAGCATCCGCGCTCGGAATAATACAGTTCATGACCGCCAAACACCAGCCGCCCCATTTGACGTGCTGCGTACCGGTGGTTTCATCTGCCAAAACCGCGTATACTGATTACTACTACGGCGGTGACTATCTCCAGGAATTTACTGCGATGCGCGATTCGCTTGGTTTTACACCCGAAAATCTCATCCTCGCACACTACAAGCATGATTGGTTCTGGACACTCGCAGAGACGCTTACCAATTATCCGGAGTTAATCAGTGTTCCCATGCTCATTATCACCGGCTGGTATGACCATAACGATGATGCGCCGCTTAATATGTTCTATGCACTGCGGGACAGCAGCGAGCCTCTGGTCCGCGATAAGCATAAGTTCGTAGTTGGTCCATGGACGCATTCAGGCGTAGGAAGGCTCGAACAGGGCGAATTGACCTATCCTGACGGGGTCGACTCGCTTCGAAGTATATCATTCAGGATTTTTGACTTCTATCTCCGTCAGATTAATAATGGTTACGAAACGGAACCTGTAATTAGGTACTACATGATGGGCGAAAATCAATGGCGAACAACCGAAGACTGGTATACTGAGAGCGACCGTACCGATACGCTTTATCTTTCCCAGAATGGCATACTCTCTAACGACTTTCCCACTTTAGCCAATCCGCCTGATTCGTTTTATTATGATCCGAAAAATCCCTGTCCTTCTATAGGGGGAAATCGTTTCAATCCTTTTAATTCTTCCGTCATTGTAGGACCACGCGACCAGCGCGATTCAGTCGAAAACCGCAGCGACGTCCTGCTTTACAGCACACCGGTCCTTACCGAACCTATCACAATCACAGGTAATAGCCAGGTAAAACTATCAGTATCATCAGACTGCAAAGACACAGATTTCAGCGTACGGCTCACTGATATCTATCCAGATGGGCGTTCAATGTTAATCTGCGGAGGAATCAGGAGAATGAGATTCCGAAATTCTTTCACAGGTGAAGTACTAATGGTCCCGGGTGATACCTGCGAGGTAACGATAGAGCTCAAAAATATTGCCTATACTTTTCTTCCCGGACACAGTATGCGCATAATCATAAGTTCATCGGACTATCCTATCTTTCATGCCAATTTAAACAATAGCGATTCTCTGTACGCACCCGGTGACACGGTTGTTGCACTTAACAAGGTCTACCATTCACCTGGTGCATTATCGATGCTTATCACCAAAACGCAAAGCAACAGCGGTATTGCCGAGAATTTAAAAGAGAATGAAGATAAAATAAGGAGTGAAGTTGTCCTGCCTGGATGCGTGGTAAAACTAGGCTCCGCAGGCTCGACTGTTTACGATATAACAGGAAGAGAGATATCCAAATTAACCGGCGATAGCTGGGATTTGAAAGATGCACAGGGCGAAAAAGTTAACTGCGGAATATACTTCCTTGTAAACGAAAAGACTGGAGAGAGGGTAAAAATCTTAATACCAATAAAATAGATTGAGTTTAAATCAAGATAACAAAATGGAGGGTAGGTTTTACCCTCCATTTTTATTTAAATTTCGACTCCTGATTTCTCTTTTAAACTTTCACATCATGAATTTTTAGCGAAACTTTCCCATCCCACTGGTCAATAAACGGCGAATAAGCAATACTAAACTTTCCTGCATTTCTCAATAAATCGATTTTATCTCCGAGAGAAAAACCAATACATGGCATATATTTATTAGCATCTTTAACAGTAAATTTCAAATGATTTTTTCCAACAATACTTGGAATATCTGCCAACTCTATATCCAAAGCGGCAAAAACCGGGGTTGGATTACCCACACCGAAAGGAGCCAAAGATTCAAGACTTTTTACTAAAGTCTCATCAACAAAACTAATAGAAAGCGGAAAATCTACTAAAAGCTCTTTCTCCGAAACTCTATCTTTTAGAATTTTCATAACTTTCTTGTTAAAAGCCTCTTTAAAAACACCTATATTTTCCCTTCTTATAGATATTCCGCAAGCCTGGGCATGACCTCCAAATTCTTCCAAAAATACTGATAACTCCTTTAAAGAATCCGTAATATTAAAACCGGGGATACTTCTACCCGAACCCCGGCAAATCCCATCTTTTTCCACTATAAGAATTGTAGGTATATTAAATTCTTCAACAATTTTTGAAGCTACAATGCCAATTACACCTTCATGCCAATCTTCACTCGACAGAACAATTCCTGTGTTTTCTTTTATACTACGTACCTTTAAAAAATCCAAAGCCTCTTTGTAAATCTTCTCTTGTATCTTTTTTCTCTTAATATTATGTTTCTCTAATTTTGCTGCAATCGAACTTGCCTCGGACTTATTATAGGTACATAACAAATCAACCGCCTCCCTTGCTTCCTCCAATCTCCCTAATGCATTGATACGGGGAGCAATCAAAAAAGCGATATGCCATGATTGTATTTCACCTTTTTTAAAACGAGAATTATTCAATAAAGATAGAATACCAGGTCTCCTATTTTTATTCATAATTTTAAGACCCAATGCGGTTATAATCCTGTTTTCACCTGTAAGAGGCATAATATCCGCTACCGTACCAAGGGCTACAAGGTCAAGATTCCAGAAAAGAAAATTCTCGGAAAGAGAAGCCTTCTTAGCCAATCCATGACATAACTTGAAAACAACTCCAACACCGGCAAGTTCTTTATATGGATAAGTCTTTGATATATGAGGATTTATTTTAATTCTTGCGGGATTTTCTTTTTCCGGTAGATGATGATCCGTAACAATAACCTCCATTCCTAGTTCTCGAGCATATTCGATCTCGTCTACTCCATTTATACCACAATCGACGGTAATTATGAGGTCTGTCCCTTTTTTCTTTAATTCAGTAATTCCCGATTTATTTAAACCGTAACCGTCTTCCAAACGATGCGGTATATAAAAATCAATATTACCACCAAGTTTTCGCAAGACAATCAACAGCAAAGCAGTTGAAGCTATACCATCTACATCAAAATCGCCAAATATGGAAATTCTTTTATTATCTTCTATTGCCTCTAAAATTTTCCCGCAACCTTCCTCAACACCCTCCAGCATAAAAGGATCATGCAGACCTTCAACCGTGGGATTCAAAAACATATCAACATCCGAAACCCCTCTAATATCTAACAATGTTTTCACGACAGAATTAGAACTGACATCATCACGGAATTTATCAGAACTAAATTTCCACTTCATCTTCTTTGACTTATTATCTTGTATAACAAAATCTTATCTTTGTAAATATAAAGCTGGTCATTATATTAATCGAGGACTATTTCGCCAGCAACATCAGAACCCAGAACATCCGAGATTAAAGTCCGGTAAATCTTCCCTGACGCAGGGTTTTTGTTGCAGGGTAAGATCCAAACAACGGGGTCGATTTCCGGCGCCGAAGCTTTCGTCCTCCCGAAATATTCTCCTTCTTCAATTCCGTCGATAAGTACCTCTATCGTATCACCGATAAATTTTTCGTTTCTTTTCCTAACTTTTTCTTCGATTAACGATGAAATTACTTCAATCCGGCGCATAATTAACTTTTCTGAAAAGTTAGGCATAGAAAACGACACGCTTCCTTCTTCATGGGAATAGCTAAAAATTCCGATATGGTCAATATCATTCTTTTCTACAAAAGAACAAAGCTCTTCGAAATCTTTCTCTGTTTCGGATGGAAAACCTACAATAAAAGTAGTCCTCAGTGTAAAATTCCCTACAGCATTAATCATCCGCAGCAGTTTTTCTATTTCTTTCTTACCATATCCGCGATTCATATCCGAAAGCACCGAATCAGATACATGCTGTAAGGGAAAATCAAGGTAATTTATTACATTAGGAAAATTTTGCATTGTTTTCAAAAGATCTTCGGAAATAGAAAGTGGATGAAAATAAAGAAATCTTATCCAACCGGGAAAAATAGGAGCAATTTCCTTAATAACATCAGAAAGAGAAGAATTATCACGTAAATCCTTACCCCAGGAAGTTGTATTTTGTCCGATAAGAACAATTTCTTTAACACTCTCGGGTAAATTTGAAATTTCTTCTTTTATAGCCAGGAGTTCCTTTGAATGTGATTTCCCTTTTAAAAAAGGAATTACACAAAAAGAACATCTAAAATCACAACCTTCCTGAATCTTTATATATCTGTAATGCGGAGGTGTAATATGTGGTTTATTGTAGAGATTTTTACCTAAAAACCCATAATTAGAATTAACTTCAGATTTACCGGTAACAATTATTTCGGGAATCTTTGAATATGACCCTGTACCCACCAGTATATCTACTTCATTCATAGTTTTCAGTAAATCTAGCCCGTATCTTTGCGCAAGACAACCAACAACAACCAAAATTGCTTTTTTGTTTATATTTCTAAGGGTAAGGATCGAATTTATAGATTCCGACACCGCATCACTTACGAAAGCACAACCGTTAACAATTATAACATCTGCTTTTTCCGGCGATCTTATAAACTTAAAGCCCGAAGCTATTAGTATATTTATAATAGCTTCACTATCAGTTTCGTTTCTGGGGCAGCCAAGCGTTTCTAAATAGAAAGTTTTCCAAATACGGTTCACCGCTTTTTAACTGAAAAAACATCTGTGGGGACTTTGGCTTCTTCAATTATACCTAAAGCAGCCTGAATATGCTCATCATCCGGAAGAGACGTTTCATACCTTCCTTTAAGACCTTTTTTATTATAAGCAAGCCTGATTTTAAGACCTCTTTTTATTTCATCCAGAGCGTTATTCCAATCCTTTTCCGAAAATCCTACCGTTTTTTCCGAACCGCTCTTTACGTATTCCTTAATTTTACTTATGAATTCTTCTCTCATTTCTGGTGTCAAAGGCGCAGATTCAGGATAATCTTCAAAAGATTCAATAACTTCCATTATATCTGTAGAATCTTCTTCTAAGGATTTTCTAACTTTATTTTTAAATGCCATTATCATGTCGGGGGTTACAGTCTCAACATTCTGATGCTCCGCAAGATAATCAATTATAAAGTCAAAGCCGTAACTATATATCTTTTCGTAAAAAGGCGAGTATTTAACCTTTAGTATTGAATCAGGTATTATTCCCCCTCCCCCTTTGACTTCTCTATGCAGGGAACCTCTCGTATGAAAAACTTCGGTAGTATCCTCTACTAATTCTCTATCGATACATCTACCTGAAGGAGTATGATACCTTGCTA
>CAZQNI010000079.1:0-6815 GCA_964594255.1 uncultured bacterium
GTTATTTGCATGCTGCTTACAATATTTCCATCTAAATCCCGATTGTACAATGTTGAGGTCACCCTATATTGTTGAGGTATGCTTTCGTCAAATTTAAGACTCCCTTGTTTCTTTAGACATTCATCAAGAGTTTTTGATTCTTCTGTTTCTACCTCTGCTTCTGCCTCTTTTCGACAACAGGCAAAAGTTCCCACCAAAAGAATCACCGCCAATAAAATTTGAGTAATTGAGAAAAAACTTTTTTTATTAATCATTTAATCCCCCTTAATTTAAATTTGTTTATCACCTTTCTCCCTTGTTCCCGACAAAAGAAAAAGCTTTGTTATATTAAAACACATAATTTCTAAAAGCGATACTTTTATACTATTTTCATTTTAACAGAAAACATCCTTCCTGTCAAGCATGTTTTTAAAATAGAAAAATAAATGTTTCTTATCATACAAAAAAAACCAAACATATTCAACAAAAACACAAAGATGACAGAAAACTGTATCTAAACCCCATAAAACCCGAAGCCAAAATAAGTCCTTGACCTTCAGCAAGATATGCGCCTGACATTAGAAGCGTTTGTTTTTCTTAGGGATAAAGTCCTTCTAAAACCTTGACAATTATAGGTGTTAATTTATATCTTATTAATTAATATGTTATTCGGTTGTTTGAATCTGGAGGTTTTATTATGAAATTAAAAAAGGACAGTAAAGCAGTGGAGCTTCTGCTTAAATCCTACGGTAAAGATAGAGCTCCATTTGTTACAGAGTACACACAAAAGTTTTCTTCAAGGAAATATCCTTTTGAAGAGATAAATTTAATAAAACAAGTTCTCTTCCCTGCATACTGGAACTGCGGAAGTATTGCGAGTGAAAAAAACATAAAAGGGCTCGTTTTAAGAATTGAAGCTTTGGGAAAACAATTTACCGAAGGAATAAGTCCTTACGTTGAAGACAAAGAAGAAGTAGAACAAATAGTCAATAAAGTATTAGAAGATTTAGGCAAAGTAAGGGAAAAACTAAAAAAAGATGTCGAAGCAGCGTACATAGGAGATCCGGCTGCCAAAACTTATACTGAAATCATCCGCTCTTATCCGGGATTCCTTGCAATAGAAATTCACAGGGTTTCTCACCTTTTATATACATTCGGAGCAAAAGGCTACGCCAGGGAAATTTCAGAAGTTATTCATTCGGAAACAGGCATAGATATTCATCCGGGAGCAAAAATCGGCAAATGTTTTTTTATAGATCACGGAACCGGAGTGGTAATAGGAGAAACATCGGTTATCGGTGATTGGGTGAGAATTTATCAGGATGTAACGCTCGGGGTTTTGCACTTCGAAAAAGAAAAGGAAGGAGATATCAAAAAAGATTATAAAAGACACCCCGATATTGGCAACCACGTTGTGATCGGAGCAGGGGCAAAAATACTGGGCCCGGTAAAAATCGGAAACCATGTCAACATCGGAGCCAACTCTTGGATAACCGAAGACATCCCCGATTACACATCCGTCTTTGTCGCCGAACACCCTCGATTGGAAAAAAGGAAGAAAACATAAAAAAAATGGATAGAGTAGAAGAAAACGTTCTGGATCTAATTGGAAACACGCCTGTCGTAAAACTTAATAAAATGCCGGATAAAAATTCCGCAGAAGTTTATTGTAAGCTAGAATTTTTCAACCCCCTGGGGTCCGTCAAAGACAGAATTGCTCTTTACATGATAGAAGATGCAGAAAGGAGCGGCCAGATTCATCCCGGAGATACTCTAATAGAACCGACAAGCGGTAACACAGGAATTGGGCTTGCTTATGTATCCGCGGTTAAAGGATATAAACTAATACTGGTTATGCCCGATACAATGAGCAAAGAAAGAATAAAGATATTAAAAGCACTGGGGGCACAAGTTCTTTTAACTGGCGGAGAACTCGGCATGAAAGGGGCAGTAGAAAAAGCAGCAGAAATGGAAAAAGAAAATGGATACTTTTGTCCGGGACAATTCACAAATCACGCAAATCCGGAAGCACATAGAAAAACAACAGCTAGAGAGATCTTGCGACAAGTCCCGGAAATTGATGTTTTTGTCGCCGGGGTAGGAACGGGAGGAACAATAACCGGCGTTGGTGAAGTTCTAAAAAAAGAAATCAAGGAGAAAGAAATTCTTATTGTCGCTGTAGAACCAGCAGGGTCTCCTGTACTCTCAGGAGGTAGCCCGGGACCGCACAAAATTCAGGGCATAGGGGCAGGTTTTGTCCCTGAAGTTTTAAATATAAAAATAATAGATGAGATAATAACGGTCAAAAATGAAGACGCTTTTTCGACTTCAAGAAGACTTGCCAGGGAAGAAGGAATTTTCGCAGGCGTGTCCTCAGGAGCCGCCCTGTGGGCTGCTCTGAAAATAGCAAAAGGGCTCCCAGAAGAAAAAAAGATAGTTGCAATATTACCCGATACGGGCGAGCGTTACCTCAGTACAGACCTGTTTGATTAAATGCGGAATATCTTCAAGCTCCACGCAGTGCTTATTTGATTAAATTAGATGTGGCTTTTGGGGAAATGAAATATCAAAAATAAAAAATTAAAATGACATATTAAAATGCAAAATTATACCATATCCAAACAGCAAATACAGAAAAATGAATTATTTTATTAAGTGTTCCCGTAATTTTATTGGTAATTTTTTGAACTTTGATTTGTGTTTTTGCATTTTGATATTTGATTTTTACATTTTAGCGGTTCTGCCGCACTAGTGTCTCTATGTGAGAATTTTTTTTATGAAAATAATAGGGAAAGTCATAAAAGTAGACGGCTCTTTAGCAACTGTTTTTATAGAAAACACTCAAGGTTGTGAATCCTGTGAATTTGCCAAATTCTGCCACATCGACAAAAAAGCACGAGAAATAATTTGCAGAAACGAAAAAGGTGCTAAAGTAGGAGATATTGTTCAACTTGACACAAGCAATAAAAATGTTTTTAAGGCCTCAGTTTTGAATTTTCTGTTGCCTCTTTTCTTTCTTACTGGCGGAATAGCTATAGGAAAAAGAATCTGGAAAACGGATCTTGCAGGTTTCCTTTTAGGTATGGGCAGCATGGTTCTATATTTTTCTTTGTTTTTTTTCCTTGATAAAAAAATCCTAAAAAGCGGTCATCTTTTACCAGAAATTGTAAGGATAAAAGAAAAAAATAAAACTCTCAGTTAATAGAGTTAACTATTCCTTCACGAACTTCGATCAACTCTGCGCAATCCTTTAAAAGCCGTGAAGATTCTATCAGATATTCTTTTGGATAAGGCGCCTTACCAGAAAACTCTGCAGAAAGTGTTTTAGTATTTCTGAAACCCTGAAGAACATACTTCTTCACTTTTTTTGTTTTTCGACATATTTTTTTAAGATCGTCTTTATCTACAATACCAGGTACCATTGTGGTCCTGAATTCATAATCTTTAGTCCCTTTTATTATTTCTATACTTTCTTCAATATCCTCAAACTCTGCCATGTTTCCGGTAGCTAGAGAATACTTTTTCGGCGAAGTTTTTATATCCATTGATACGTAGTCAATAAAAGGAAGGACTTCTTTTAATTTGCCCGGCAACATACCGTTTGTATCGACTTTTATATCAATTTCTACTTCCTCTTTGATTCGTTTAAGAAAATCCGGCAACCCTGGACAAAGAAGAGGTTCACCCCCCGTGAAAGACACTCCATCAATAAAGCCTTTTCTCTTTTTTAATTCTTCAATTATTTTGTTTTCTGGTATATCGGGGATTTTTTCGAGTCGCTCTGGCAAAACAAGATCAAGATTATGGCAAAAAGGACATCTTAAATTACATCCTCCTATAAAAACTACGGAGGCTATTTTACCAGGGTATTCTATTATACTGGTTCCTAAAAAAGACTTGATCACTTACTATCTTCTTCTATCCTTAAATATCTTCTCTCTCCGAACTCTTCTCTTTTGCCTTCATTCCAATCCTGGACCGGTCTATAGTAACCAACAACCCGTGAATAAACTTCGGCTTTTACGGCATAAACTTTTTCTTTTTCTTCCTTTTTTTCTTCTCCCAGATTTTCTATCAATTTATCTCCTTGCTTTTCTATTTTGCTTTATTTAAAAAAACTTTCAGTTCTTTTTTCGCGGGTTTTTCTTCCTTAATTTTTTTATAGGCTCCCTTTTTCATTCTCTTTAGTGTTTCTTTATCAAGTTCTACAACCTGTCCGAATTCTTCTAATTCTTCTTCGGTATGTGGATACGGACAGTAAAAATGCTCTCCTGACACATAACCATGTACCGGACAGATTGAAAACGTAGGAGTGAAACTAAAATATGGCAAGGAAAATCTGTCAACTATTTTCTTCGTCAAATTTCTTACTATTTTCCAATCTGTAATGGCCTCACCAAGGAAGATATGAACAACTGTGCCTCCTGTGAACAAGACCTGCAGCGGATCCTGATGTTCGAGAACGCTAAAAGCGTCATCCACTTCATCAACAGGTGGATGTACGGAATTTGTGTAATAGGGATAAACTGCACCTTTTGTATAAATATCGGGAAATTTTTCCTTATCCTCTCTTGCCAGACGGTACGACGCACTTTCCGCTGGGGAAGCTTCAAGATTGTAAAGATTCCCTGTTTCTTCCTGAAACTCAGAAATTTTTTCATTCATAAATTCAAGAACTTTTATTGCCCACGTTCTTCCTTCCTCTGTCATAAGCCCCTTTTCGAACATATTGACGCAGGCTTCATTCATCCCTATAAGACCTATAGTAGAAAAATGATTCGCCCAGTAAGAGCTAGTCGTTTCTTCTATTTCTCTTAAATAGTATCGCGTATAAGGATATAAACCTTCACGCGTAAAATCTTCTATAATTTTTCTCTTAAGTTCTAAAGATTCCTTTGCTATCTCCATAACATTTGACAGCCTATCAAAAAATTCTTCTTCGCCACTTGAAAGATAGGCTATTCTCGGAATATTTATAGTTACCACTCCTATACTGCCGGTAAGAGGATTCGAACCAAAAAGCCCTCCCCCTCTTTTCCTTAACTCTCTTTTATCTAATCTTAGTCTGCAGCACATACTCCTCGCATCCTCAGGATCCATATCTGAAGAAACAAAATTACTAAAGTAGGGAATTCCGTATTTGCCTGTCATTTCCCATATCGTCTTAAGTTCCTCGTTTTCCCAATCAAAATCTTTTGTTATATTATATGTAGGAATAGGGAAGGTAAAAATCCTGCCCTTTGCATCTCCTTCCATCATCAATTCCGCAAAAGCCTTATTTATTATATTCATCTCTTTCTGGAACTCTGCATACGTTGCGTCTTTTTCTCGTCCCCCTATTATAACCTTTCTGTCCCTGAAGCTTACCGGAACTTTCAAATCCAGCGTAATATTTGAAAAGGGTGTTTGGAACCCAACTCTTGTAGGAACATTTATGTTAAATAAAAATTCCTGCAAAGCTTGTTTTGTACCTTTGTAATCCAAATCGTCAAATCGAATAAACGGAGCCAGCAATGTATCAAAGTTCGAAAAAGCCTGCGCTCCCGCTGCCTCCCCTTGAAGAGTATATATAAAATTAACAATCTGTCCGAGCGCGCTTCTTAAATGTTTTGCAGGAGAGGATTCAACTTTACCGCTCATCCCCCTAAACCCCTCTTTTAAAAGGTCCATCAAATCCCAGCCTACACAATAGGGGCCAAGGATACCAAGATCATGAATATGAAAATCTCCGCTGCTGTGCGCTTCTCTGATTCTGGGGCTATAAATTTTACCAAGCCAGTAGCGGGCAGTCACTGAGGAAGAGACATAAAAGTTCAAACCCTGAAGAGAGAAATTCATATTTGAATTTTCTTGAACTCTCCAGTCTTCCTTTTTCAGGTACTTCCCCATTATGCCTTCAACATCTCTAAATACATCCTCTACTTTACGAGCCTCATTTCTCTTCTCTCGATAAAGAATGTAAGCTCTAGCCACATCCGGTAACTTTCTTAGCATCAGGGTTTCTTCTACATAATTCTGAATTTCCTCAACAGTTGGGATATTTCCGAGCCTGAAGAAATTCATATAAAGCGAAGTCTCAACTTGATTAGTTATAGCGTTAGCATCCTCTTTTGCGCCTATTGCTTTAAGGGCTTTAGAAATAGCAACGCTGATCTTCTTTTTGTTATACGGAACAACTTTTCCAGACCTTTTCCTAATAAGCCATTCCATTAATTAAACCTCCTTTAACACTAAAATATAAACCATTATTTTACAAGAGATACGAAGTCTTCACTTTTTTCGAATACCGAAAAAACCCTATAATGTAAATTGTTAATATAAAAAGACTCTTTTTCTGCATTTTATATGTTTATTTTTATATTAAAAAATCATTCTCATAAGTCAAGGGGGTTTACAAGAATTTTTTTGAAAAAAATAAAAAATCTTTCAAATTTTCCAAACCAAAATTTTATCTTGACAAAAATCTTGACTTTAATGCTTGTCATGTTAATTTTAAAAAGCATGAAAACTTTAAACAGATATGTAATCATAAGAAAACTGCTACATCTCTCGACCGCTCTAGTACCAATTAGCTATATTTTTGTCCCGAGATACCCAATGGTCATATTCCTTTGCCTTCTGGGGATTTTTTCTTTGTTCGTCGATTTTCTACGGCTTGAGGTTAAGCCTCTCGGCAAATTTTTTAATCATTTCTTCGGAAAACTGCTTTGGGAAAAAGAAAAAGAGACTTTAACAGCTGCTACCCATTACGCAGTCGCCGCCTTTCTCTCGGTATATTTTTTCGATAAATGGATAGCTATTGCCGTACTGCTTTTCCTTTCTTTTGGAGACACGGC
>CAZQNI010000080.1:0-6748 GCA_964594255.1 uncultured bacterium
TAGCTGCAGAAATGATCGATAAGTATCTGCAGGGTAAGCCGTTGGTAAGAGAATATAAAGTAATCAGACCGTCTATGTATATAGAACCTGTTGAACTAACAGAAGAAGAGGTTATGGAAGCAGAAAGACAAGCAATGCCCCGTTTATCAGTGAGTAAAAGGGTTAGCAATTTCGATGAGGTAGAGTTGGGTTTTACCGAAGAAGCTGCTATTAGGGAGGCAAGACGCTGTGTTAGGTGTGATTTAGAAACCGAAGATGGGAAGAAGCAGTTTAAAGAAGAGGTAGAAAATGTTAAAAATAAAACTTAATGGACTGGAAGTCCAGGTGGAAGAGGGTTGGACAGTATTGGAAGCTGCTGAGTTTTATGGAATAGAAATCCCGACATTGTGTCATCATGATGGCCTCTCGGATTATGGCGCCTGCAGATTATGTATAGTCGAAATTGGTGAAGGCAAAGATGCAAAATTTGTTTCGTCCTGCACATATCCGGTAGAAGAAGGTCTGGTAGTGAGAACACATTCTAAAAAGGTTATAAATTACAGAAAACTAATAATAGAACTCATGCTCGCAAGATGTCATACTTCCAAAACTATTCAGGATTTAGCATCCAAGTACAATGTGACCAGTGTAAGATTCAAGTTAAAAAGCGATGACTGCATACTTTGTGGTCTTTGTACAAGAATGTGTGAAGAACAGATGGATGCACGGGCAATAGGTTTTGTAAACAGAGGCAAAGAAAGAAAAATAACGACGCCATTTGATATTAAATCTGATGTATGCAGAACATGCGGCGCGTGCATGTATATCTGCCCGGCATGCGAGCTCAGATGTCAGGGTCCCGAACCGCCGGGTGTTGTGTGTGGAGGATGTCTTAATATTGAATATCCATGTCTTGATGTGTATGAAGATGTTAACTGTTATTTGGACCCATGTGCTGCATGTTTGTTAGAGGAGTCAAGAAAAAATAAATCTACAAGTAATACGGAGGAAAAAAATGTCTTTAACAAAGATTAACGCAACAGCGGCAACGCTGACAAAAAATAGAACTGAAGGGGCAATAAATTCGATGAGTGGAATGTGCGCAACCTGTGTAGACGGATGTATAGGGATGTGCGAAATAGGCAAATCCGCCTATCGAGGCCATGAAGTAATTTATCCCCAACCTTTTGGAATCATTACTTCTGCAAGTGAAAAAATCTATCCTGTTGACCTGTCTCATTTCACAATACTCGGAGGAATCGTAGGTGCTAAAGGAATAAAGGCTGACAGCGATGAAGCGTTATTCTCAAATGTAAATATAGAAACGCGAATTGGAAAGAATAAGGATATCAAACTCAGAATGCCAGTAATCATACCTGGTTTAGGTTCGACAGCCATAGCGAAAAACAACTGGGAGGGACTGGCAATAGGTGCGGCGTTAACAGGTATACCCTTAACTATCGGTGAAAATGTGTGCGGAATGGACCCTGAATCTGAAATTGTTGATGGAAAAGTAAAGCATTCAACGGATCTTGAGTGGAGAGTAAAACTCTACAAAAAATGGCAGCAGGATGGATATGGTGCAATAATTGTCCAGGCGAATGTAGAGGACACAAATTTAGGCGTGCATGAATATGCAATCTCTGAACTGGATGTTGATGCTGTTGAGATAAAATGGGGGCAGGGAGCAAAAAACATAGGTGGTGAAGTTAAAATCAAGGATCTAGGAAGAGCGCAACTCCTTAAAAAGAGAGGATACATTGTCCTACCTGATCCAACAGACCCGGATATTATCAAGGCATTTGAAAAGGGCAATTTTAAAGAATTCGAACGACATTCTAGAGTAGGCATGGTAACTGAGGAAAGTTTTTTGAAGAGAGTGAAAGAACTCAAAGATTTGGGCGCGAAACACATTTTCCTAAAAACAGGTGCATACAGACCTGTAGACTTGGCAAGAGCAGTTAAATTTTCATCAAAGGCAGAGATTGATTTGCTAACAGTAGATGCTGCCGGTGGTGGAACAGGTATGAGTCCCTGGAGAATGATGAACGAATGGGGTGTACCGGAGGTCGAATTGCATTCTTTACTCTACAAATATGTTGATAGACTTGCCAGGAGAGGGGAGTATGTTCCGGATATTGCTATAGCAGGTGGATTCGCATTTGAGGACCAGATGTTGAAAGGATTGGCACTTGGTGCGCCACACTTTAAATTAATAGGTATGGCGAGGGCTCCGCTTGCAGCAGCCATGGTGGGCAAGACAATCGGGAAGACAATCAATGAGGGAATGGTTCCTGTATACATTGAAAGATTTGGAAATACGCCTGAAGAGATATTTGTTACAGCACCGGCACTTAAGAGAAAACTCGGAAGCGACTTTGAAAATCTTCCAACAGGCGCGATGGGTCTATATACCTATATGGAGAGATTAAATCAAGGATTGAGGCAGATTATGGCGGGCTGTCGCAAATTTGCATTGGAATATATTACCAGAGACGATATTGCTGCTTTAACACATGAAGCGAGTGAAATAAGCGGTGTTCAGTATATAATGGAATGTGATGGAGAAGAGGCAGAGAAAATACTAGATTCCTGATAAAAACTTATTATATGGTTGCGGTTCAAAGAGTGGTAGACGCGATGAAGGTAAGAGGTTGGGTATAGTATAATCTTAATTAAAGTAAGAAATAAGGGCAGGCTGACGTACGTTGGCCTGTCTTTATTTTTTTGTGATATATTTAAGAAATTAAATATCAAAAATCAAAAAGCAAAATGACAAATAAAAATGTAAAATAATCTCCTTCTTTAACTGTAAAAAATTAAAAGTTATTATGTTATTAGAAACATTGATTGTTTCTTTTTTTTATTCATTTTTGAACTTTGATTTGTAATTTTCCATTTTAATATTTAATTTTTGAATTTAGCGGCTTTACCGGTATAGATTGTTTGTCTTTTATATTGTAAATAGTCCGGTCTTGACAAAGGTAAGGAATCTTTTATACTTCTTTTATGATATTTGTGCTTTTAGGGTATCTTTCTGTGTTGCTTCCAGAACCCTCTATAAGGGGCGAGAAGTGGATAGATCAAGGGGAGGTTAGTCTTCCATACGGCTTTTCGCCTTTATTTGAAGATTCTAATAAAATCGATGTATCTCTATATTCAGTTGTAGATACGGTAAATTACGTTCAATTCTGTCCAACTTTTAAGTATAGACTTGGAAAATGGGGAGGAGAAGTTACTCCTTACGGTCGCTGGGGAGGGGATTATTTTTATCCAAGGAGGAAAAAATTTGGCATTTATTCAGATTTTATAAGGGGTTCAATTTTTTATAAAAGCGATGATATTCTATTTTCCTTCGGCAAAGACGTATTTTCAATCGGACCTGCATTTGAGAATAATCCGCTGCTTTCTCCCAATATTCCCCTTAATTATCTGAATTTCACCTTTACTAAGTCAAAATTCTCGTTTACTCATTTTATTTCACGTTTGGATAATTACGAGGGTGTGGAACATGAGTGGGATGATACTTCCTCCGGGTATCTAACAAACGTCAACAGATACCTTGGAATACATCGACTTGAGATAAAGTTAACTGATTGGCTTGCTCTTTCTTTTTCTGAAAGTATGCTGATAGGGGGGGAATCGCTGGGTTTTCCCTTTGAATTGTTGGCGCCGCTTACAATATACTACGTTGAACAACATAACAGAGTACAGAATACCAATATTTTATGGAATTTGGATTTGCTTGCAGTCAAAAGTAAATTTCTTTTTTATTTTGACTTATTTATTGACGATTTCCAGTATGAAGCAGATCCCTGGAAAGAGCCAAATCATATAGGAATTTATGTAGGGATTCAGAGCAAAGATCTTCTGGTAAATGGTTCGCAACTACTTGTTTCTTATAACCTTATGACAAGATGGGTTTATGATAATTTAAAAGTCTGGCAGAGATATATGGATGAAGAATTGCCTCTAGGATCAATGCTCGGCTGTGATTACGACTATTTCGTTTTCAAATCCCTATATCCTCTTTACGCTTTTAAAGTTGGCGGTATGTTTTCTTTTACAAGGAGAGGTGAAAATAGAATAACAACCCCATGGCCCGTAAATACAACCGTTGGGACATCCCCCGAAAACGAGTTTACCGGCACAAACTTTCTAAACGGAACGGTCGAAAAGAGGGCAACTTTAGCCGCCGTTCTGAAATACAAATACTTTTTAGAGCTTATCGCCGGATTATCATACTTCCAGAACTACGAACATCAACAGGAAACAACAAAGACTTTACCCTCAATAGAGCTCAAGCTCAAGTATAGCATATAGAACCTAAATAATTGTAAGCAAATGTTTTAATCTCATTGTTTAAAGTCGTAGATTATATAATTTTTATTAGTTCTTTTATAAATTAAAATATCAAAATTTAAAAATTAAAATGACAAATTAAAATTCAAAATATACCATACTCTTCATGCTGGTATGGTTTTTCTTATTTGTTTTTGAACTTTGATTTGTATTTTTACTCTTTGATATTTGATTTTTGCTTTTTGTTAACAGGTTAGGTGAAGGCAGGCAATAATATTTTTGTTCTCTTGGAGTTTTTCGTTGTAAAGCTTTACGGCTTCTCCGGTTTTCGCAAAAACTGTGTCAATGTTCTTTTCTTCAAGTTTTTTAAGTGTTTCATTAGGAACATTCATGACTCCATAGGCGCCTGTGCCTATTATTAATAAGGACGGTTTGGCTTCTATTACTTCTTTTAAATCTTTTAAAGATAAGCTGTGTCCTTCTTCTCTCCACCAGGGAGAAAATACTTTGTCGGGAAAAATAATAACATCTTTTGTGTATTCTTTCCTGTTTATTGTTATTGAACCAAAACTGTATTTTTCAATTTTCATTTAAAATATTTACTATTTTTGTTCCGTCTCCCGTCTACGGTCATCCGTCATTTCGACTCGCTACTTTCTATTTATGAATATACTTATTGCTTTTATTGCTGCAAGTGTTTTTTTGCGAAGAAATTGAACCACAAAGTAGATAAAGAATACAAAGATTATACTTTTTTGCTATATATGCTACCTCTCTAAATTTTTTGGTGGTTTGGAGGGGTTTAAGAAGCACGATGGAATCAAGGTTGGGTGTGGAGTGGCTTTGTGTCCTTTGAGGTCTTTGTGGTTAAAAAAATGTTGTATAGTGGGATTTTGTGGGTGTTGACAATATTAAACGATTTATATATAATTACAGTAAATCGAGCGCGAGAGTGGCGGAATTGGTAGACGCGCTGGACTTAGGATCCAGTACTAAAGTCAAAACAGTGTGGGGGTTCAAATCCCCCCTCTCGCATATAAAAGATAAAAATATAAAAAAAGGAGTGAGGGTTTAATTGCAAGATTTAACTGTAGCTTTTAAAGAAAAAAATTTGAAAGAAGAAATGGATAAATTGGCTAAGGAATTAAGAAAAGAAGTTTCTGTTCCCGGTTTTAGAAAAGGAAAGGTACCTGTTGATATTATAAAGACTCGTTTTAGCGGGCAGCTACGGGCTGAAAGTCTTCAAAAATTAATACAGGATAAAATGATTGATATTATTAAGGAATACGAACCTTTTATATATGGTCCTCCCGTAGTTAAGAATTTAGATGAAGATAAAGAGGAAGTTCGTTTAGAAGTTTCTCTTGATGTTCCTCCAAAGATAAATTTAGATTTGTCCGCCATTGAGATAGAGGAGAAAGAGAAAGAAGAAATTGATGTTAATGAAGAATTAGAGAAATTAAGAGAGATAAACAGTGAGTTAAAATCAGTAAACAGAGAAGTAAGAAAAGGGGACACTGTTTTCATAGATATTAGAAAAGGAGAAGAGATAATTCATAATTACTCCTGGGAAGTAGGCAGTGATAAATTTTCTAAAGAGCTTTCCACTCTAAGAGCCGACGAAAAAGAGGAAATTGAAATTGAACTACCTGAAAATTTTCCCTTGAAAGACGTAAAAAGTGAGGGGAAAAAAGTAAAGGTTAGTATTGTTGAAATTAAAGAAAAAGTTAAGCCTCTTTTAGATGATGAATTTGCAAAGGATCTGGGTTTTAGCAATCTTGTTGAGTTAAAGAAAAACCTTAAAAAAAGTATTGAGGAAGAAAGAAAAAAGGGCAAGAGAGATGTTTTGATAGATAAGATTCTAACCAAAGCCCTGGACCTGGCAGGAGATTTTCCGGTAAGCCCAACACTTGTTAAGTTGGTTGATAGTCAAGGTTTAGATGATGCGGAAGCCGAAAAGAGTGCCAGGGAGGCTGCGCTTCTCGATGCAATAGCACTTAAAGAAAAAATGACTATAGAAGAAGAGGAATTGGACAAATGGCTGGAAAAAATAGCTGAATCGGAAGAGGAAGTGTTTGAAAACCTGAGGGAAGAGGATGCTATTCGTTTTGTAAAACAGTCAATTTTGAGAGAAAAAACTTTGGACTTCTTGGTTAATAGAGCAAGAAAGGAGGATTCAAGTGAATAATCAATTAACAATACCTTATGTAATTGAAAAAACAGCTCATGGCGAAAGAGCTTATGATATTTATTCTCGCCTTTTAAAGGATAGGATAATCTTTATAGGATCCGAAGTAGACCAAGCTACCTCGAATAGTGTAATTGCTCAATTATTGTTTCTTGAGGCTAAAGCTCCTGATAAGGAAATTCAAATTTATATAAATAGCCTTGGCGGAAGTGTTTCTGATGGTCTTGCAATTTATGATACGATGCAGTATATACGTCCTCCGATATCCACAATATCTGT
>CAZQNI010000081.1:0-6746 GCA_964594255.1 uncultured bacterium
ATCTTTTGGGAAGAACTCTTTTAGGCTCTCTTGATTGGAGAAGAGAAGGTATATTAGGAGTTGAAAGACAATATAATGAGATTCTTAAGGGTGATGACGGTTGGGCGTACTTCCTGGAAGTGCCTCGACGTTCAGGTATTAACCTTCTGAAACGGTCTGAAAACGATTATAAAGACGCCTCCGAAGGGTGTAATGTTAATATTACAATTGATCTTGATGTCCAGTCGATTATGAATGAGGAATTGGAAATTTTAAAGGAGAGGACAGGTGCCACCCAGGTTATGGGTATTTGTGTCGCTGTAAAGACAGGAGAAGTTCTTGCAATGGTTAATTTTCCGGAGTTTGATCCCAACAGGGGTTGGAGGCTTAATGCATGTACCTCCTGGGAATTTGAACCCGGTTCTATTTTTAAATTAATCCCTGCTTTTGCTTATATAAGGGAAGGTTTTTCCGTTTCCGACACACTGGTAGATTCTACTACTATCGAATTTGGCGGAAAATTGTTTAGAGATGCGCACCCTCATTCAGCGTATACTTTTAGAGAAGCTATGATTTATTCCTCAAACGTTGCATTTATAGCAGTTGGAGAAAAAATTGGTAAGAAACGATTTTATAATACAGCCAGGCTTTTTGGTATTGGTTGCGAGAGTGGAATTGATTTGCCGGTGGAGTATTCGGGGAAGTTGCCTCATCTTCCACGAGGACGAGATATAAGGCTTGCTACAGTTTCTTTTGGTCAGGGCGTTTCTGTAACTCCATTACAAATGCTGATGGCTTATCAGGCGGTCGCAAATAATGGAATTCTTCTTAGACCAAGGGTGATGAAGAGTATTGACAAAAATGGCAGGATTGTGAGAAGAAGTAAGAAAGAAGTTATTCGGAGAATCGGAAGCCCGGAAGTTTGTGATACTTTGCTCAATATTTTAAATAGTGTTACGAAGGAGGGGACAGCTATTTCTGCTTCTTTCTCATTTGTTCCTATAGCAGGAAAAACCGGAACCGCATGGAAGATTAAGGATGGTAGCTATGTTAAAGGTAAGTACGTTTCATCTTTTATAGGTGTTTTCCCATATCCTGATCCGGAGTTTGTTTTAGGAGTTTTTGTTGATAACGTTGAGTACCCTTATTATTATGCTTCCGAAACAGCTTGTCCGGCTTTCAAAAAAATTGTAAGTAGAATCGTAACGCATAAAGGTTACAGGCAGAAGTTTTTATAAATTATGAAAATTGATGAATTGTTAAAAGGCGTTGAAATTACAAAAAAAACAGATACAGTAGATGAAATTACTGGCATTACTGATGATTCTCGAGAAGTTAGAAAAGGATATCTTTTTGCCGCAGAGAGAGGAGAGGTCTTTGATGGGCACGATTTTTATAAAGAAGCTCTGAATAATGGAGCTTGTGTTCTTTTGATAGAAAAAGAAATATCAGAAGATATTCCATATATTCTTGTCCCAAATACCAGAAAGGCTTTTTCCAGAATTGCTTCTAATTATTATGGAAATCCTTCTGGTAAGCTAAGAGTTATAGGCGTTACAGGTACTAATGGTAAAACCACCACTTCTTACCTCCTTTCTTCCCTTTTCCCGAATTCTGTTTGTTTTAGCACGGTAAGATATATTGGCCTTAGCAGTAAAATTAAAGCCATAAACACAACTCCTTCACCTATTTTGCTGCAAAGGGAAATAGCCGGTGCCTACAAAAGAGGGTTGGATACCGCTATTCTTGAAGTCTCTTCCATAGGTCTCGATCAGGATAGAGTTTCAGATGTGGATTTTGATTATGCTGTTTTTACGAATATTACCAGAGACCATTTAGATTACCATAAGAATTTTGAAAATTATCGTAAAGCTAAAGCGAAATTTTTCGAAGGCCTAGGAGAGAATAAAATAGCGGTAATAAACGCTGATGACCCCGAGGCTCCGTATTTTATTGCCGGTGCGAATTCAAAAGTCGTGACTTTTGGATTTAAAAGAGGAAATATTATAGGGAAATTACTGCAGAATTCGGGAAAAGGTTTTAATTTAAAAATTGAAGGGATGGGTAGGGACCTGGAAGTTTTTAGCCCACTGGTAGGAAGTTTTAATGCCTGGAATGTTCTCGCCGCTTCGGTTGTTGGTATACTGGAGAATTTAGGTGATTCCGAGATTAAAGAGCGTATTGCAGCGTCAATACTTCCGCCCGGAAGACTGGAAAAAGTTAAATCTCCGGAAGGTATTTCGGTTTTTGTTGATTATGCTCACACTCCCGATGCCCTATTCTCTGTTATCTCTTCGCTTAAAGAATATAATCCGTCTAGGATAATAACCGTTTTCGGGGCGGGTGGACACAGAGATAGAGGCAAAAGGGGATTAATGGGTGCTGTGGTTTCGGCGCTTTCGGACATAATGATTGTTACCTCGGATAATCCGAGAGATGAGAATCCGGATGACATAATCGACGATATATTCGAAGGGATTTCAAATAAAAAGGCAATCAGATTAAAGGAAAGAAAAGAAGCAATTTTTAAAGCCCTCTCAATTGCGGAAGAAGGAGATTTTGTTTTGATCGCAGGGAAGGGACACGAAGACTATCAGGAAATAAAAGGGAAAAGGACTCCCTTCTCCGATAAGAAGTGCGTAAAGGAGTTTTATAAATATGAAAGAAATAGGGCTTAAAAAGGTTGTTGAAGTATTGGGAGGCAAGTATTTGGGAAATAAGGGTATAAGCCACAGAAATTCAAGTGGCGTATCTGTAGATTCGAGAACAATAAAGGAAAAAGAGTTGTTTTTTTCTCTTAAAGGAGAAAATTTTGATGGCCATAATTTTGTCGGGGAGGCTATTTTCAAATCGGGTCTTCCTGCTGTTGTATCGAAGAAGGTTAAAAATAAAGAGGTTATTCTAATTGACGATACGCTTAAGGGGTTAGGTGATTTGGCTTCCTATTATAAAAAAACAACGGATGTTTTTACCGTAGCGGTTAGCGGCTCATACGGAAAAACCACGACAAAAAATTTTATAGGGTCTATTTTTAGTAGAAATTATTCTACCCTTGTAAGCTTCAAAAACTATAATAATCTTATCGGTGTTCCTTTGAATTTATTTAAATTGGAAGATGAGAAAATTGCGATTCTGGAATTTGGGACCAATCAATTTGGGGAGATAAAAAGACTGGCGGAAATTGTGGAGCCTGATATTGGTTTAATTACGGGTATCGGTTCAGCTCATCTGGAGACTTTCAAGAATAAGAAAGGAGTTTTAAAGGAAAAGTCTGATATTTTAGCCGGGCTTAAAGGACCTTTGTTTGTTAACGGAGATGATCCGATGCTTCGTGATATTAAAAAAGGCAAAATTATTAAAGTTGGATTTTTAGATGACAACGATTTTACTTTCAAAATATTGCAGGAATCAATCGATGGTACTGTTTTTTCTACTTCAGATGTTAATTTTTGGGTTGGATTGCCGACACTTGGAATGTTGAGGTGTGCTATGTTCGCTGTCTCTGTTGCACTTCATTATGGAATTTCGCCGCGAGATATTCAAGAAGGTCTAAAGGAAGTGAAAAAAGCTTCTCACCGGATGGAAATTAAGAGAACGGAAATGTTTAATATTGTGGATGACACTTATAATAGTAATCCGGATTCTCTTTTAAATGCTGTTTCTTTTCTTTCTCTTATGCCGGGTAGAAAAGTGGTTGTTCTTGGCCCAATGCTGGAATTAGGGGAAAATAGTTTTTCGATCCATAAAGAAATAGGTAAAAAACTTAAGTACAGAGTTCATAAGTTGATAGCCATTGGTGAGGAAGCCAGGGGTTTTGTCGAAGGTTTTGATGGAGGGTATTTCACTTCAAATAAAGAAGAAGCCCTTAAGAAACTTCACAAAATACTTGAGAAGGGGGATACAATATTGTTTAAATCTTCACGGGCATTAAAACTTGAAACTCTAATTAAGCAATTACAGGAGGAAAATTGTTTTATTTACTCTCGCCTCTAAGGGAAAATTATATTATTTTTAATTTATTGCGCTATATAACATTTCGTTCCGCTTATGCTGCAATTACTTCTCTTTTAATTTCACTAATATTAGGAAGAAGATTTATTGTCTTTCTTAAAAACAAAGCTCTTACTGAATCTATTTCCAAGTGGATAAAGGATACCCACGGAGAAAAGGGGGGAACTCCTACGATGGGTGGATTGTTAATTATAATTTCTCTCCTTGCCTCTGTTCTACTCTGGGCTGATATAAGAAATCGTTTTATTCTTTATCTAATTGGCATTACTGTATGGATGGGTATTTTTGGAGTATTTGATGATTATATAAAGGGTAAAAGAGGAGATGGCTTTAATGTTTTAACTAAAATATTAATACAAATTATTCCTGCCGTTTTTATAGGTATTATGATTGTGCTCTTTCCTCTTAAAAGCGGTTATGAGACGTTGACAATAGCGCCTTTCTTTAAAAACGTTTTTATTAACCTTGGCTATTTCTATATACCTTTCATTATTTTAGTAATAATAGGAACGACTAATGCGGTTAATATAACAGACGGAATGGATGGACTAGCAATTGGTCTTTCCAGTATTATAACTATAGCCTTTGCTGTTATTGCTTATGTTACAGGTAACATAAAATTTGCGGAATATCTTAATCTGCTTTACATTCCGGGAAGCGGTGAAGTAACGGTGTTCTGTGCCGCATTTGTTGGTTCATCTATTGGTTTTTTATGGTTTAATTCACACCCGGCTGAAATTTTCATGGGTGATACAGGTTCGTTAGCTATTGGCGGGATATTGGGTTTGATAGCAATTCTCCTAAAACATGAATTTTTATTGCTGGTAATAGGAGGTGTCTTTGTAATGGAAACATTGTCTGTTATTATTCAGGTTAGCTCTTTTAAATTAACTGGCAGGCGAGTTTTTAAGATGGCTCCTATTCATCATCATTTTCAGCTTATTGGCTGGCAAGAATCAAAAGTGGTAATTCGATTCTGGATTTGGGGTATTATGTTTGCTTTGCTTGGACTCAGCACGCTTAAGATAAGGTAGAGGGATGCAAATGATTGGTGTTATTGGGTTTGGACGAAGCGGAAAGGCGGTTTCAAAATTGATTGAAAGTCTGGGGGAGACACCTTTTGTAAGTGATTTAAATCAGGATAGTTCTAATATACCGTATCCCAATGAAGCGGGAAAACATACCGAGAAATTGCTTGAAATGGACTTGTTGGTTGTTTCTCCCGGTGTACCCTTGAATATTCCTATACTTTTAAAGGCCAGAGAAAAGGGAATACCTGTTATTGGTGAAGTAGAGTTTGCTTCAAGATATATAAAAGGAAGGATTGTTGCGATTACTGGCACTAATGGTAAAACTACTACGGCTGCAATGACTCATCATATACTGAAAAAATCGCTTAATGATAAAGTACTTCTTGGAGGAAATATATATCCGGGAACACCATTGAGCAGTCTCGTAGCGAAAAGCAAAAATGATTTTGTAACAGTTATAGAAGTTTCTTCATATCAATTGGAGAGAATTAAGGATTTCCATCCATGGATTTCCGCAATCGTTAATATCTCTCCCGATCATCTGGATAGGCATACGAATTTTAAAGAATATTTAAACGTAAAATTAAACATTTTTAAAAACCAGAATTCCGATGACTATTCAATACTTAACAGAGACGACCCAAATATATCGGCACTTAATCTATCCTCGAGAAGTTTATATTTTTCTCTTACGGAGAAAAGTGATATTTATTTTAATGGGTCCGTTTTTGTGAGAGATAAAAAAAATAAAGAAGTTTTCAGTAAAGATGACTTATTTATGCCGGGAGGCGCCTTTATAGAAGATGGAATGATTGCTGCTCTTATCGGCAATATTATAGGGTTGGAATGGGAAGAGATCCGGGAGCGAATTCGTTCGTTTCCCGGAGTCGAGCACAGAATGGAAACAGTCTTTAAGAGGGACGACATATGGATTATTAATAATTCAATGTGTACAAATCCTATTGCTTTTTTGAAATCTCTTGAATGTTTTCCTGATTCATGTGTTATTATTGGCGGACGAATGAAAGTTACCGATATTACTCCCATAGTCGACGCAGTCAAAAGATTTGCCAAATTTGCTGTTCTTATTGGAGAATCCAGTGAATTAATTGCAGATAATTTAAAAAATACCGGATTCACGGATTGGGTATTTGCTTTTTCCATGGAAGATAGCGTAGGGAAGGCTATAAGTTCGAAGTGTAACAGAATAATTCTTTCTCCGGGAGGCTCGAGTTTTGACTGGTATAGAGACTTCAGGGAAAGAGGAGATATTTTTAAAAAAGTAGTGAGGGAAATTTATGGTTAAACGGAGGGGAATAAAAATAGGATTGGTAGAGGTCATTCCTTTATTGCTTGGTGCTTTTGGAATTGTTATGGTTTTTTCAGCAAGTTCCGGTATTTCTGTTTACAAAAGTGTAGTACCCCTTTCTTTTGTTAAACAGTTGATTTTGTTTGTTTTTGGTGTAGGTATGTTTTTTCTTACTTCTAAAATAAAGTTAAGATTTTGGGAAGAATTTAATTTGTTTTTTCTTATCTTAGCGGGTTTTCTACTTGTATTAACATATTTTTATGGTCTGGAAATCAATGGGGCGAGAAGATGGTTGGCAATCAGGGTGTTTAATACGAGATTTTCTTTTCAACCCTCGATTTTTGCCCAATTTGCTCTTGTGGTTTTCTTTGCGAAAAAGAGAGATTTCGGAATTTCAATTTTTGTTATTTCCGTTA
>CAZQNI010000082.1:0-6697 GCA_964594255.1 uncultured bacterium
AAAGTGTTTTTAATACTGTAGGAGGTTTTGTGTACGATACGATTTCGATTCTTAAAGGGCTCACGAAGAAGAGTGATAAAAAGATCGTTTTACTGGTTATGGATGGGCTTGGAGGCTTGCCCTATAAAGGCAAAACGGCTCTTGAGGCCGCGCGTACCAAAAATCTAGATAGCCTCGCCTCTAAAAATGAATGTGGTCTGTTGGATCCTGTTTTTCCCGGGATAACACCCGGGAGCGGTCCGGCTCATCTTGCTCTTTTTGGTTATGATCCTGTTAAATATCAAATTGGCAGGGGCATTCTTGAAGCGTTGGGAGTGGGAGTAGAAGTTAGAAAAGGAGATCTAACTGCGAGAGGCAATTTTTGTATAGTTGAAAAAGGTGTTGTTAAGGACAGGAGAGCGGGGAGAATAGCTACTGAAGTAAACGAAAAAATAGTTAAACACTTAAATAAAGAAATTTCCGAAATAGAAGATGTGAAGGTCTCTTTTACGAGCGGTAAAGAGCATCGTTTCGTGGTCAGGCTGAGAGGAGGTGATATTTGCGGGGAGGTGACGGATACGGACCCTCAAAAGGTAGGGGAGAAAATTATTAAATCGGAGCCTGCTTCAGACTCAAAGTCCGCGAAAAAAACTGCAGGGATTATAAATAAATTAACAGAAGACATTCAAAAAGCGCTTGACGGTGTAGATGAGAAACCAAACGCGGCGGTTCTTCGCGGGATTTCGGGTTATCCGGATTTACCGCAGTTTCCGGAAACTTACAAGCTTAAGGCAAGATCGATTGCCGATTATCCGATGTATAGAGGATTAACACAATTGATAGGAATGGATGTCGATAAAAGTCCTACTTCTGTGGAAGAGGAATTCGATTCCTTTAAAAAGTCATACAAAAACTATGATTATTTCTATGTTCATATCAAAAAAGTAGATTCTTACGGAGAAGATGGAAATTTTGATGCAAAAGTGGCAAAAATTGAGGAGACAGATAGTTATATTCCTGAAATTATGGAATTAGCTCCGGATGTTCTGGCGGTCACAGGGGACCATTCTACACCTGCCACCTATAAATCCCATTCCTGGCATCCTGTTCCCCTTTTACTCGTTTCCAAATGGGCTCGAATAAGCGGTGTTTCGAGCTTTAGCGAGAGAGAATGCTATAAAGGAAGTATTGGTCGCATTCCTTCTCTGTATTTAACGTCCCTTCTCCTTGCTCACGCGGAAAGACTGGATAAGTTCGGCGCTTAGTAAAACGGTAAAGACAATCGATGTAGTCTCTCTTCCCTGTGAGGAAGATGAATAGTCTTGCAGTATTATTTTTGTGTTTTGTAAATTTAAACGGAGGTTAATATGTCTTTCTTAAGGAAAAATTTAGTTATTATTTTAGTGTTGTGTTTGACGATTGCAGTAACAGGTCAGGTTTCTGTTATTGAGACGATCGATATTGGCGTGCAACCTGCTGGAATAGAGGTAAATCCGGCAACAAACCGTGTCTATGTAAGCAACGCGGTCAGGGTTTTTGAGATTGACGGCGCAGCAGACGCCGTGATTGATACTATTTGGTTTGCGATAGGTGTCGACGACATTGACGTGGATACGGTAAGAAACCGGATTTACGCAGGAGCAGGAAGTGAATCAGATGGCATTGTTTATGTAATTGATGGCGGTACTAATTCTATGATTGCTGATATTTCAGTTGAGTATTATCTTGGTCTTGCTGTTAACCAAGGCACAAACAAGATATATGTGGCACATGTCTATTTAGACAGCGTTTATGTTATCGATGGCAGCACTAATTCTGTTATTGATGCTATTTCGGTTGAAGACCAACCTCTGGATGTCGCCGTTAACCCTGTAACGAATCGTATTTATATAGCCAATAATAATGATATAAGTGTAATTGACGGAGAAGCTGATTCGGTAATAACTACTATTTCTGTTGCAGCCGGCCCGGGAATGATTGGTGTAAATACGGTAACGAATCGCTTCTATGTACCAAGAAAAAATTCTGAAGACGTTGTTGTATTTGATGGCGCAACAAATACTGGAATCGATACTATTGAGGTTGGAAATTATCCTATGGCAGTTGGTGTAAACCCGCAAACAAACAGGATTTATGTAACGAATTTTAATGACGATAGTGTTAGTGTTATCGATGCGGGTGCCGGTTCTGTTGTTAGTACTATAGGGGTTGGGGATGGGCCGCGGTATATAAGTGTTAACCCTAAGACGAATAAAATATATGTGAGTCATTATTATGACGGAACCGTTTGGGTTTTAGAGGATTTAACAGGAGGAGTGGAGGTTTCTCCGCATGAGCAATCTCCTTTAAATTTCACAGTCTCTCCTAACCCATTCAGTGGCAGTACGGAATTTGTGTTGAATGTGCCTGATAGTGCCGAAGAAGTTGGCTTTTCCATCTATAATGTGACTGGAACACTCGTTAAATCTTTTCCTATAGGTAGTGGATCAACTTCGCCAAT
Source organism: uncultured bacterium (assembly GCA_964594255.1). GTDB lineage: Bacteria > Hydrothermota > UBA3072 > UBA3072 > UBA3072 > JAFGHJ01. The sequence goes on from CAZQNI010000082.1 coordinate 2,480, forward strand.
TACTCTTTCCTGGGATGGGGAAGGAGATAACGGTAAGAAATCCGCAGCAGGGGTTTATATCGGGGTCTTAAAAGCAGGTGATAACAAACCTTCGCAGGGGAAAATACTTTTAGTTAATTAAAAGTTTTTTTAATCTGATTAAAACAGGAAAAACAAAATAAAACTTTGGGATCTTTGTGTGCTTTGTGGTTCAATATTTTTTTGGGGGTTGGGATGGGATTCTAACTACTAACTGCCAACTTCTAACTTCTTTTTCTGTGTCTTCGTGTCAAATTAAAAGGAACAAATGGACCTTCTTATTAGTCTTGACAGTAAAAGGGTTTATTGTATATTTTAAATTATATTACGCCTGTAGCTCAACTGGAGAGAGCGGCGGACTACGGATCCGCAGGTTGGAGGTTCGACTCCTCTCAGGCGTATTTATTACCGAAAGAATTTATGCGAAAGAGAGACGATGAGAAATGGATGAGGGAAGCTTTGAGGGAAGCAGAAAATTCATTCAGGAACAAAGAGGTTCCTGTTGGTGCAGTTGTAGTTAGGGACAATGTTATTATTGGCAGAGGTTGCAACAGGAAAGAAGCCCTTAAGGATCCGACTGCTCATGCGGAAATTATAGCAATTACTGCGGCTGCCAATTCTATTGGCGATTGGAGGTTGGAAGGAGGGACTCTTTACTGTACCCTTGAGCCGTGTCTTATGTGTGCGGGTGCTATAATTCAGGCAAGAATAAGCAGATTAGTATATGGTGCAAGAGATGACAAATTTGGAGCTTTTGGTTCGGTAATTGATGTAAGAGATAAAAGGTGGAACTGGAAATTTGATGTTATTTCCGGTGTTTTGAAGGAAGATTCGGCAAATTTGCTGAGAAAGTTTTTTAAAGAGAGGAGGGATGGCTGAGTGGCTGAAAGCGCACGATTCGAAATCGTGTTTCCGCGAAAGCGGAACGGGGGTTCAAATCCCTCTCCCTCCGTGGTAGAAAATAAAAGGAGAAAAATTTGATTTTATTATTTTTATCAATAGCTATTCAGGATCCGTTAACTAATGAAGCGCTTATCGATTCCTTGAATAAGTATGTTATACCACGTTTTATGGAAAGGCAAGTAGAAATCTATCAAATGCATCCTGACCATCTAAAGTATTTTGGTCCTAAACGTAAGTATAGGGTAGAAAAATCGGCAACCCAGAAGATTTTACAATCGTATCGCGGTATGAGAGCCGATGGTGTGGATACAATACGCGTTGCTGCCATTAGAGTGGAATTCTTAAAGGATACCACATCTCTTACTACGGGTAATGGCAGGTTTAATCTTGAGGGTTTTGGATTTATCTGTGATACAACATATGATACCACAGTGGTCGGGACGGCTACTTTGGTCGATACGTTGATAAGTAGAAGCCTGAGTTATGACCCTCCGCATGATTTAACTTATTTTAACCGGTTAATGGAGTTTCTGCATAATTATTACTGGAAAGTTTCTTATCATCAACTGTGGATCGAGTGGGAAGTTCTTCCCCTTACGGGTGATTCCGGATACACTCTGCCTCATAAAATGACGTATTACGGAGATTTACAAAATTTTACTGTCGGTTTTTATAAGTTATTGCGTGATGCCGTGGAAGTGGCTGATTATGATGCGGATTTTTCTGAGTTCGACGAGATTGTGATCTTTCACGCTGGATCGGCTCCCCAGTCTGACATTTTAGGCGATTCCCCATATGATATTTATATGGCATACGGTCCCAGCATGTATGAATTGTTCGGTTCATATCTTATAGCTGATGGAGATACCATCGATTCAGGTGTTATGATGCCTGAGACGAGCTTTCAGGACGGTTATGCCTCTTATCTTCAGGGGGGACTATGTCATGAATTTGGACATTCTTTGGGTCTTTTGGATTTCTACGATATATCCGGTGAAACCATGGGTGTGGGTGGATGGGCTCTTATGGGTACCGGAAATTGGAATGAAATTGGTCTTATCCCCCCCAGGTTATGTGCATATAACAGGATCGAGCTTGGCTTTGATATACCGCATACAATCGATAAATTTTCTACTTCACTTCCGATAAAATGGACTGGTAGTACAGACTCAACAATCCCAAGAATTTATAAAATTCCAATTAACCGAGATGAGTATTTTCTGATTGAAAATAGATATACTTATTTAAATCCCGACACTGCTCATTACGTTGATCCCTGCACAACCAGAGTAGATTCGAACGGTTTTAGGGTATGGAAAGATAATGTGCTTGTTAACGTCGACGATTACGAAATTTCTCTCCCGCCGGACGTTAATAGTGGAGGACTGGCGATCTGGCATATAGACGAGAGGAAGATAGCTGAGATGGAAGAGTTCAACGCAATAAATGTAGGAAGCCCAAAGGGGGTCGATATGGAAGAAGCCGACGGTATACAGGATTTTGAGAAAGACGTTTATAAAATTGAGGATTGGACTGCCGCATTGGTAGGTACTCATTTAGACGTTTTTAGTGGAGAGGGGTTTAATTCCGAATTTTCGCCAACTACAGATCCTAGCACGCACGATAATTTCGGCAACTGGACGGGTATAACGATTTCAAATATCTCTTTACCCGATACGCTTATGTATTTTGATGTCTCGTTTTATAGAAGTATCGCGAACTTTCCGAAAAAGTTCGAGGGAAAAATGGATGTGATTTCTCCGCAAAGCGTTGATAGCACTATTTATGTGGGTGATATGTTGGGAAGTGTTTATAGAGTGAATCCGGATGATACTCTGTTCAGAATGGTCGAGTTAACCGATTCTGTATATGAAGATTCAACCTATACTTCTCCTCTTATAACGGACGTTACAGGGAATGGGAATTTAGAAATTTTTGATATGACCATAAAAGGAAGAGTTTTTCTCTATGATATCTCTTCCGATGTCATTCTGGATTCTTTTTCTGTAACCGGAGATATATACGGGAATGCATCGGCGGCAGATATTCTTCCCGGAGGAGGTAAAGAAGTACTGTTTGGAACTTCCGCTTCGGAACTACACTTGCTTAGATGGAATTCAGATAGTTTGGTTGAAGCGGATGGTTTTCCTCTGTATGTGGGAGATTGGCTGGTCTCCACACCCCTGGTTCTTGGAAACTGTATATACGTTTTACCAGCAGATGGGACTCTTTTGAAAGTTTCCACCGCCGGTGAGATTATTTGGAGAAAAGGGGAGGAGAATGTTTCTTACAGTATGTCTTCACCGGTGGCGGGAGATATAGATAGGGATGGAGTTAAAGAGATTCTGTGCTCGGCAGGCTCAAAGAGGATTTTTGCTGTGGACACAACTGGAGTGGTAGAATGGGAGAGGGATCTTCCCGCAAAAACGTATTTCTCGACACCCGCGCTTGGAGACATAAACGGTGATAGTTATCTTGACGTAGTTTTTGCGGACAGTGCGAATATATTTGCTTTAAACAGAAATGGTTCTTTGCTCGATAATTTCCCGATAAAAATACACCTCTCTCAGCAGACTCAGTCTTCAATAATTTTATCCGATGTAAGCGGTGATTCTTTGCTCGACATAGTATTCGGTTCTCCTGACGGAGGAGTTCTTGCTTATAATAAAGAGGGTGAAAAGGTTGTTGAATTTCCGTTTGCTACTGGGCAAAGATCTTATTCGACTCCTCTGGTTTTTGATATGAACGGAGATGGGCGTTCGGAATTATTCATCGGTTCCCGTGACGGATGGTTATATGGTTGGGAAACTGAAGGTTTTTACAGGGGTGATGGATGGAACAGAATTTATTTTAACAATGATCATCAATCGGTTTTTCCCGATTCTCTTTTACCGGAGAGATTTGATGAAGAGGAAGAGTTGGCTGTTGAGGAATTTTATATATATCCTTCTCCTGTAAGAGGAGGAGATGAAGCTTTTATCAGATTTAGCTTAAGTGCTTCGGCAGAGAATGTTCTCATAAGAATATATTCCCTTTCGGGCAGGCTGATAACGGAGAAAAGAGTAAGGGGGTTTTTTGGCCCAAATGATGTTAAAATAGATGGCGAGCTTGCAGGAGTTGCTAACGGTATTTACATCGCCACCATCGATGTTGATAATAGTGTCTTTGATAAATTTAAATTTGGTTTATTGAATAGATTTTAGAATCTAAACAAGGGAGGAGCGTTAATGTTGTTTCTTACTATTCTTTTTTCAATAACACCGGCAAAAGCGGCTTTTTCCTCTTTTGTTGTTCCCG
>CAZQNI010000083.1:0-6684 GCA_964594255.1 uncultured bacterium
GTTCGGAGGTTCCCTTAAATTTTTCTTGCATATTTTGAACGAGAAAGCTTTTACCCGATCCGGAAGGTCCATATATAAAAAGAGGATTAACTTCTTTTGATGAAAGGGCTTTTTTTATAGCTTTAATAGCTTCTATATTAAACTTTGAAGCAATTATTTTGTCCATTTTAATTCCCTAATTTATTTTTAACTTGTTTTAGTACTTCGGTACCGATAGTCTTAAATACCTCAATAATTCCTTCACCGGTTGTAGCTATAGAAGGAAAAGAAGGGTAATTATCTGGATTTAATTTGTTTTCTAAATCTTCCACAGGTATGATATTATCTAAATCTCTTTTGTTATATTCTAAAACTACCGGGACATCCTCAAGTTTAATGTTGTTCTCGTCTAAGTTCTCGAGCATGTTTTCCCAGCTCCATATGTTATCTTCGAGTCTGCTTTTCATAGAGTCTGCTACGAAAACAACACCATCTGCCCCCCTTAGAACTAGTTTTCTGGTAGAATCATAAACCACCTGACCGGGAACCGTATAAATTTGAAGTCTAGTGTTAAAGTTTTTAAAAGAACCTAACTCTACAGGCATAAAGTCAAAGAAGAGGGTCCTATCCTGTTTTGTTGCCATTGAAATAATATCAGACTTTCTTTGTTCAGGTATCCTAGAGAAAAGATATTTCACGTTAGTAGTTTTCCCTGCCCTTCCTGGACCATAATAAACAATTTTACATACAATTTCTCTAGACGCATATTTGATTACAGCCATTTTTAATTTTAATATCCCAGCCTCTTCAAAAAATTTGTGTTTGTTTTTCCTTCAATAAAATCCGGATGGGTAAAAATTTCTTTATGCAAAGGTATGGTTGTAGGAACGCCTCTTATCACAAACTCGTCCAGAGCTCGTAACATTCTTTTTCTACTTTGTTCTCTGTTTTCTCCGTATGTAATTAATTTAAGAAGCAGTGAATCGTAGTTGGGTGGAATCTTATAGCCCTGATAGATGTGAGAGTCTATTCGAATTCCTATTCCTCCCGGAAGGTGTAAAGCGTGTATTGTTCCCGGTCTTGGGATGAAGTTTGAAGACGGATCTTCTGCATTTATACGAGCTTCTATTGCATGCCCTTTTATTTTTATTTCGTTCTGGTCGGGTAGCCCGAGGGTGGACCCGTTTGCTATTTTAATCTGCTCAGCTAATATATCGATGCCGGTCGTCATTTCTGTTACTGGATGTTCAACCTGTATGCGTGTGTTCATCTCCATAAAATAGAAAGAGCCGTTTTCATCAACAACAAATTCAACAGTTCCTGCCGATTTGTAACCTAATCTTTTTACTCCTTTTTTAGCTGCTTCTCCCATTTTCTCTCGGAGTTTTTCATCCACAGCAGGTGAGGGAGTTTCTTCAACTAGTTTCTGATGTCTTCTTTGAATAGAGCATTCTCTTTCTCCAAGGTGGATAACCTTTCCGGAAGAATCGGCAAGAATTTGTATTTCTATATGGCGAGGATTTTCAATGGCTTTCTCGATGTATAATCTATTGTCTCCAAAAGTAGCCTGAGATTCGGATTGTGCCATTACGAAACCGGTTTTAAGCTCAAGATCGTTGTTTGCCAGCCTCATTCCTCTTCCTCCTCCTCCCGCAACTGCTTTCACAAGTACCGGATAACCAATTTTTTTTGCGATTTTAAGGGCCTCTTCTTCGTTTTTGACAGTCCCCAGGCTTCCGGGAGTTACAGGTACCCCTGCCGCTTCCATAAATTTTTTTGCTTCCGCCTTATCTCCCATTTGTTTAATAACTTTAGAAGGAGGTCCGATAAAGGTAAAATGATTATCTTCGCATGCTTCTGCAAACGAAGGGTTTTCTGCGAGGAATCCGTAGCCGGGATGAATTGCATCCGAGCCAGTAATTTCTGCAGCTGCGATGATACGGGGGATATTAAGATAACTTTCGGAAGCCGGTGCCTCGCCTATACATACTGTTTCATCTGCAAATCTAACATGTAGAGAATCCCTGTCAACTTCTGAAAAGACCGCTACAGTCTTTAAGGATAAATCTTTGGCTGCTCTGATTACCCTGAGAGCTATCTCTCCCCGGTTTGCAATAAGGATTTTTTTCATTCTATTACCAGCGTTTAGCAGATTGCTCGATACCTTTAAGCCTCATCTTAAATTCATCCGGATTGTTGACATTTTCGAGTGCAGTTTCAAGGTCAACAACCCTTTCTTTATAGAGATTCATTACGCTCTGGTCAAAAGAGTGCATTTTGTATTTTTCTCCTTCCCTTATAGCATCTAAGATTGCCATTATTTTTTCCTCATCTAACAGATATTCTCTTATTGTTGGGGTGGAAATGAGAACTTCTGTGGCGGGAATACGTCCTGTGCCGTCCATTTTAGCAAGTAGTCGAAGAGAAATTATTCCTTTTAATACACTGGTTAGCAAAGTCCTGATGTGGTGGTGTTGATAAGGAGGAAAGAAAGTTATTATTCTGTTTATTGTTTCTGGTGCATTTAAAGTATGAAGAGTTGAAAAGACAAGATGTCCTGTATCTGCTGCTTTTATTGCTGTTTCCATTGTTTCCGCGTCTCTTATTTCACCGATCATTATAACATCAGGGTCCTGACGGAGAATGTATCTTAGAGAATTAGCAAAGCTTTTCGTATCAGTCCCGATTTCTCTTTGTGAGATGATAGATTTTTTGTCTGTAAGCAAATATTCTATGGGGTCTTCAATAGTAATAATGTGCTTTCTTTTATTTTTATTTATATAGTCAATCATTGAAGCCAACGTGGTTGATTTTCCCGAACCGGTTGTTCCGGTTACTAAAACAAGGCCTCTTGTTGCGAATGCTAAGTCGTTGAGTGCAACAGGAAGATTGAGCTCTTCAATGCTTTTTATTTCCCTGGATATAGGTCTTACGGCAAGAGCTATACTACCTCTTTGAATGTATATATTTACTCTGAATCTTGATATGCCGGGTATGCCGATACCAAAATCTGCTTCCTTGTCTTTCAGGAATGCTTCCTGTTGTTTCTTTGTCATAAGAGAAGAGGCGGCTATTCTAACCTCTTCTTTGCTGAGCTTATTCATTTCCATAGGTGCAAGTTCGCCGTTTATTCTTAGAATAGGAGGCGTTCCTACCTTCAAATGAAGGTCTGAAGCATCGCTATCTATCATTTTTTTTAAAATCGGTTTAAGGTCCATAATTTATTATTTCCTAACCTTGAATAAAGGTTGGTTATATTCTACAGGTCCTTCATTAACGATTAAAACTTCTACAATTTCTCCCTTTACATCGGATTCGATTTCGTTCATTATTTTCATAGCTTCAATAATACAGACCACGTCGCCTTTCTTTATTTTATCTCCTATATCGACATAGGGAGGGGCATCGGGGGTTGGTGCTCGATAAAAGGTTCCAACCATTGGGGATCTGATAACATGAAGGTTGGCTTCTTCTTTTTTAGCTTCTTCTGTGGAACTTAGCTCTTGTATTTCACTGGTTTTTAAGTTGGTTACAGATACTTTTTGGGGAGATCCTTTTTCTCTTTTATTTTTTGATATTCTTACTCTTGTCCAGAAACGCTGAAATTCGATTTCTTCCAGCTTGCTCTCTTCTAATACGTTTATTAGTTTTTTGACGTATTCTATATTCATTGTTTCCCCTCCGTTATCATTTCTTAAAATATATGAATTTGATAACGATAAGTCAAGAGGGTAATCCCTAATGCAGATAAGTGCGGAAAAGCAACAATATTAGGCTGGCAGCTGCCCCAGCACACCCCTAATTTATTACATGTAGAACATGTAGATATTTTAACTTTCTGACTTCTAACTGCCCTCTAATGACTACTATCTAATGATTTTTCCTTAATCGCAATGTATAGATCGATACTTGGGTTCTTGCCGGTACTTCTTTCGTCGTGATATTCAAAGTCGATTCCTGTAGATACATAGTGCGGCAAAGCCACTAAAATGTAAAAATTAAATATCAAAATGGAAAATGACAAATCAAAGTTCAAAAATGAATAAAAAAAAAAGAGAAACAACGAATTACACGAATAACACAGATATTTCTTTAGTTTTTGCGGTTAGGGGTGAGGAATAATTTTGCCTTTTCATTTGTCGTTTTGCTTTTTGAATTTTGATATTTTATTTGCAAGAAAAAGATAGCAGAGTTAAATGGGTTATTTTTTTGAAAAAAACAAGAGGTTGATTGGTAATACTATATAGCGTATTTGACGGCTTCTATTTCGTATCCGTTTAATCCTTCGGGCACCGAATCCAAACTTGTTACCACGTTACCCATAATATATTCCCAACTCCTTGTTCTTTCGTCAAAGTCCCTGCTATACGCTAAGAAAGCCCAGGGGTCTTTTAAATTGGGCATATTATGTGTTTTTTTGAATTGGGAATAATCTTTTCCAAGTTGGGCGGCATCTTCATAAATGTTTTTATCATCTGTTTTTACTGAAAGTCCGACAAACTTAATAGGTTCTTGTAACGTAACAATTTCAGGTTCCGTATCGCCTATTTTATTAAGTAAGAAAGACATAGCTAAACCTCCGATTAGTACCAAAGCTAAAATTAATACAATTATGATTTTCATTGCTTTTTTCATTTTTGCTCCTTTTTTATTTCGCAGTCAAAATTTATCTAGAGGTATAAGAGATTTATCTCATTTTTAATTAAATATTGATGCTAATCTTTAGATATATGCGTTTTGTCTCTTGGAGACATTCGAAAAAGCAATAAAGCGCAGGTTATTAAGACCAAAACATTGCCAACATCCGAAAATATTTCGCCTGTGGAATTGTCAAGGAAGAACAACGATATCCCATAAGAAATTAAGCCAAAAGAAAATAAAATATAGCATAAAAGAATCATTTAACTACCTCTCTTTTTTAATATAAAATTCAATAGCCTGACATAGTTTATCTGTAATTTACGTGGTAGCATTATAATAGAAAACATCAACTGTATAAAAACAGAAAAGCTTTCTGTTTTTTACATTCTTCCACAAACTGGGTTATATTGGTCTCTGATTTCGTCTACTATTTGCATCCTTCGTTTTTCATTTAAATCGGGCGTGTAGAGAACGGCATAGCCTAGAGCGCTTGGGCAGTTACGTCTCCAACAGCTTGATCTCTCATTATCTTCGACTCTTGATTTTATATTTTCTGATTCTCCGACATCTACAAGCACATCCTTTTCGTATTTCCGACAAAAAATTGCGTATAATCCGGCTTCATCTTCAAGGTATTCTGGTGAGGAATAATACCCCTCAAAAGAATAATTACCGATTTCAATGCTCATAAAACACTTTATTTTTTGTTGTTTTTGCCAATTGTAGACTGCCAACCATAAATTAATCCCTTCACGGAGAATATTCCCATAACTGGAATTTCTCATCCAGATCATCCAGAACGTAAACCTTTCCGCCATCGGATACTCTTGAGGTACGACAAACGTCTGTATGTCCCGAACTATACTTTATTATGAAATCTGCCATTATCCTTCCTCTGGGGCTAACTTTTAGGATACGATCCTGCATTAATCCCTTCACTCCAACTTTTAAATATAAATTACGTAAGGAATCGATGCCCACTATTTCATGACTTCCATCCCTTAACTTTAGCTTTCGTATTGAAAGTATTCGTCTGTCTTCATTATTGTAAATGCAAAAATCCGCTTCAGTTGTTTCTTGCATATAGTATTCACCCTTTGTTACGATGTAACCTCTACGCTTATCTCTTACTTCAATAATATTACCATTAGTATCTACCTCTAGTATTTCGTTTTCCTTGTTAATTTTGGGATTAACAAGCAAGATTGTATTACGGTTGGTTACTTCTACAGGAGTTATTTTAGGAGTTATCGGAGGTACGAGCCTTTTTAGATCGAGTATACGTTTAAGAATCATATCGATATCATAAACCCCAATGTTGCCTGATGTATATTCTATATATATGTTATCGTTCTTATCGAAGGCAATATCCATAAGAGGTTTGTTTACGTCCTGCGGAAAACTTTCAACATAATTACCGTTTTTATCAAACTTTACGACCCTTTTATTTAAAAAATCCAGGACAAAGATTTCCTGCCTGCTGTTAATACCAAAACTGGTAGGCCCGCTAGGCAAATAATCGATTATTTTCCAATTTAACTCTCCAGGACCTGAGCCAATATTACCCTCGATCAACAATCTCTCACTATACTTTTGTCTAAACAAAAAACAATTTGAAAAACCAAGTAGAATTAAAAGATTGAATATACTCAATAAAACAATATTCTTTTTAAACACTTTTACCTCCAGATTGTTTTCTTTAATTCTAAAGATTTCTAGCCAATAAGTCAAGGGGAAAATCAAAACATAACCCCTTGACATTTAACCTTTTTCCGATACGGTTTTTAAAATAAGTATGTTGAATAATATTTTTACGTTTGGTGTAGAGGTTAAAAGTGAAAAAAGAAAGCCCGAAACTTGAGACAGAAAGGCTTATGCTGAGGTTCTTTGAGTTATCAGATGCGCAGAGGGTGAGAGAATTAGCCGGAGATAAAGCAATTGCAGACACAACGTTGAATATTCCTCATCCATACGAAAAAGGAATGGCAAAGGAATGGATATCAACCCACCGAATTAAATTTGAGTCGGGAGAATGCGTGCATTTCGCAATTATCTTGAAATCAA
>CAZQNI010000084.1:0-6637 GCA_964594255.1 uncultured bacterium
GCGGTTTAAGAGTTTCCGAACTTCTTAATATTCGAAGAGAAGACATTTTTCTAAAGGAAGATTTCATCCGTGTCAAAGGAAAGGGAAGCAAAGAAAGAATAATCCCTCTTGGGAGTAAAGCAAAAAAAGCCCTTATTAAATATATAACAGAGGAGCGACCTGGTCTTGACAAAAAAAAATCCGCTTTTCTCTTCCTTACAAGAAGAGGTAATAAACTTTCCAGGATGGGTCTGTGGAAACGTTTCCGGGAATATCTTCTCAAGAGCGGAATAACAAAAAACTGCACACCACATACACTTAGACATTCCTTCGCGACCCACCTCCTCGAGCGAGGAGCCTCCTTACGAACAGTCCAACTCCTTTTAGGGCACTCCGATATTTCTACCACTCAAATATATACACACGTTGACAGAAATTATCTTAGAGAAATATTAAGCTCTTATCATCCTCGAGGATGAGATGATTTTTCTTTTTATTCTTTCCCTAATAAATCCCTCAATAGTAAGGGTTAGATACTCGGGCGGAGACTGGTACAACGATCCGGACATCATTCCAAATCTTACAAAGGCAATAAACACAAAGACCGACCTCAAAATACCAGAAAAGGAAATAGTTTTATCCTTAAGCGATTCCGAAATATACTCTTACCCGTTTCTCTTTATTACTGGGCACGGAAAAATAGAGTTCTCAAAATCTGAATTGCAAAATTTAAAAAATTATCTCTGGAACGGGGGTTTCATTTATGTTGACGACGACTATGGTATGGATAAACATTTTCGAGAAGAACTAAACAAAGCCTTCCCAAAGCACGAATTAGTACAAATACCGACCGATCACGAAATCTATAAAGTATTCTATGAATTAGGCGAAGGTTTACCGAAAATACACGAACATTATAAAGGAGCTCCGAAAGGTTATGGGTTATTTTTAAAAGGAAGGCTGGCACTCTTTTATACATATAACAGTAATATCTCTGACGGATGGGCGTCTCCTTCTGTGTATAAAGACCCTGAAGAACTAAGGGAAAAAGCTTTAAAAATGGGCATAAACATATATATTTATGCAATGACTCACTAATGAAAAAATATAATTACGAAAAAACCCGTGATTTTTTTCCACTGAAAGAAGAAAAAAAACTGGTTGAAACATTAATTCGTAAATGGGAAACAAATTCTTCAGGGCTCCAAATTTATAAAAGCAGTATCCCCAAAAATCCTTCTTTCCCTGTCTTCTTCTCTATGGGAATAATTGGTAAAGACTGGCCGGGATTTTCTACGGCTATTCTCGGAACAATCCACGGAAAAGGCTGGAATATATCTTATGAATCCGGAATTAGAATTGAAGCGAACGAAAACCAATTAGGAATTATCATATTGGTAATCGAAATTAAGAATAAACCTGCTCTTAAAAAATTCCAACAAGATAAAAAAGAAATAATTGACAACATCGTAAACATATCAGAGGGAAGTCTGGCAAAAAGGTTACTTCTGTCAATCGGGTCAAAAAGGCTTGAAGTTTATTCGAAAGTCATAAATATAATAAAAAAAGAATGTACAGAGAATTTCGTACCTGATCTTTTAGGTCCGGAAGGAGAAACCTTCAAATTCTTTGCTTCTCGGACAAAAGCCTATATAACAGAAAGAACCCCCAAAGATCTGGCAGAACAGATTATCACGAATTACAAAGCACGGAAAGAGGTATTAAACACAAACGGCGAAATTCAGATTTATACAAAAAACATAAAAACAACAAAAGAAAACCTTACCTGCATAACCGTAGGTGTTTACGAAAAAGAGCTACCCCTTAAAGTAATACTTGGCACAATATCTTTTGTCCTTCCGGATTCGAAAATTATATATAATAAAGAGTTTACAACTCCCGAAGGAGTACTTATTGCTAGAATCGAAATTAGTGATATAGAAGGAAAATCTTATTCGCCTCCGTCTCATAAAAAAATAAAAAAGGTTTTAAAGAGAATACATGAAAAAGAAAAAGAAGATACTGAAAAAGGATCCAAAGCCATTATTGGATTAGAACTTTACATCCGGGCTATAATACCTCTTCTGGTTAAGGAATTCACAAAAAGCGGACTGCCGCAAGTTTACTTTTTCCTCACAAACTCAACAGAGTTTTTCCTGGAATTTAAAATTATAATAGTAACTCAAAAAGAAGACGCAGAGCCTAAAAGCCGAAAAATAATAGCCGGCTTCAATAAAATAACGGGTCTTAAACTTCTATCTACACATCAACCGAGAGAATTGGAAAATTCAAGTTTACTAATATTCGACATAAAAGCTGATCTTGATGAATTTGAAGCGCTATCCGAACTGTATCAGAAAACAAAAAAGATTCTTATTGAAACGTTGGGTAAATTTCGTGACTTCGACGAAGGAATGAGAGAAATGGACTCTAAAAAGATAGAAGCAATCGTTAAGAACTTCCCGGATATTCCTGAAAAACAAATAAAGAAAATTTATTTTTCTTTAGAAGATTTCTGGAGAATAGGCGCTTCAAGCTCAGATATTACAAGTATTGTGGAAACAATACACAAATTACTAAGTAAACATCAAAAAGATGAAATTTTATATGAAGATTTAGAAGTGGCAAACGGTACAATAATAATATTCCTCTCACCGAAAGAAAAAATTCTATCAGGAAAACTACTTGATTTCTGCAGTAAATTTAAAATAACTCTCTCAAGAATAGAAATGGCAAAAACAGATATTTTGATTGCTCTTATTTCCAGTGGTGACAAGCCTGTTGAAAACGAAAAAATCAAAGAAATCGTCTCGAAAATAACTCACTAAATTGTTACTATTTTTCCTTTTTCTTTCTGGAGTTTTATCTGTACTTTCACAAAACATATTGATTCGTGAAATCTACACGATATTTCACGGCAACGAACTAACATACGGACTGGTTGTATCGTTCTGGCTTCTGGGAGCGGGAATAGGTTCTTTCTGGGGCAGAAGAGTCGATGAAGAGAAGCTATATTTACCTTTTTTGATTCTCGCATTATATCTTCCCTTTTCAATATATTTACTTCGTTTTTTACCCGGGATTTTAGGTTACAAACCGGGAGAAATTTTCAGTATTTCTCTTCTGTTTATAGAAACTTTCTTCCTTCTTTTTCCAATCTATTTGAATTTCGGTCTTATATTTGCGCTGGGGCAGAAAAAATTTTCCCAACTGTCAAAAAGCGATTTGAAAGGCATAACAAGACCATACATTGTTGATTCTATCGGAGACCTTTTAGGCGGAATTTTCTTTTCTTATATATTCGTTTCTTTTCTTTCTCCCGCAAGAAAACCTCTTCTGATAAGCGTTCTTTTTATTCTACCGGTGGTAATATTAAAAGGCAAAAAATTTATACCTTTAATTTTAATTTTTTTGTGCGTTTTCTTCTTTCCCGGTCTTAAAAATTCAATAAAAAAAACATACGAAAAACTATATACAGGCTTTACAGTCGAGAACATCATAGAAACGAAATACGGTAGATACATGGAAATCAAAAAAGATGAACAGCTCTCCCTTTTTTCAAACGGAGTCCTTTCATATACCTATCCCGACAAGACAACCTCCGAATGCATCCACATACCTTTGTTGCTTTCTCCCTATCAAGAAAAAGAAATACTTTATCTGGGACTGGCAGGACCGGGATTAATAAAAGAACTTTCCAAATATAATAATTTCACTATAGTTCATGCTGACGCCAAATTTCAAAAAACATTGGAAAAAAATATTGAAAATGAATCATTGAAAAAAATAAATTTTATAGCTTCTGATCCCATACTTTTCTTAAAAAGAACAGATAGAAAGTTTGACGCTATATTCCTCGGAATAGGAGACCCTCTTTCAATTTCAAGCAACCGTTTTTACACTCAGGAATTCAGTAAACTCTTATCCGAAAAAACAAATAACGAAGGTATCGTTTCTTTCTCGATTTCTTCGGGCGAAAACTATTTAAATAAAACCACACTTGACTATAATTCTCTTATTTTCTGGACTTACAGATTTAACTTTACCTATTATTTCGTCATACCGGGTTATAATTCAAGATATATTTTTTCAAACGCTCCTATTGCCTACGAAGAAAAAAGAATTAAGAAAGAATTAAAAAAGTTGAATCTTGAATATCTGGACGAATACATTATAAATTCTTACTTACCTGCTTTTAGAATTAAAGAATTTGGAAAGGAGTTAAACAACAACTTTATAGGACTCAACAGCGACAAAAAACCAAGGGCTTTTCTTCTTGCGCTACTCCACTATATGGAAAAACATAATCAGGCAATTAGATTTTTAAAACCTCTTTTTAATGTACCGGTTTTTCTAATCTTTTTACTTCTTCCTGTACCTATAATCTTCAGAAAAACAGGATTTAGGATATCTCTTATCGGCGCCATCTCTATCGGAATTTCTTACCTTTGCATTGTAAGTCTTCAGATTATATACGGAAACGTGTATCATCTTGTGGGGCTTATAACCGGCTTATTTATGTTTGGAGTAGGAACCGGAACTTATCTTACCGAGAAAATAAAACTGCAAAAAAACTTAAAAGCTCCTTTTCTCACGCTGTCAATATTATTATTTATTCAGTTTCTAATAATCCGTATGGAGAATCCTATCTTCTGGGCATTCTTGTTAATTCCTTTCATCAGCTTCGTTTGCGGCGCTGTTGTCGGATGGACTTATACCAATGCCGGAATGATACTTGAAAAAAAAGGAACAAAATACAGTGCAGCACCTTCAGTTTATGCCTTTGATCTTATCGGCGGAAGCGCCGGCGCGCTGCTCTTTTCCTTTCTTTTCCTGCCCCTCTTCGGAATAATACCAACAATTCTTTCTTTCATTGGAATATGTCTGCTCTCATATCTCTTCGCGTAGACTCCCCACACCCCAATTTATTGAACCACAAAGTACACAAAGATCACAAAGAAAAACAACAAAATTTATATTTTTGATTAAAACCCTCAAACCCTACCAAAAATAGAAACAACAAATAACACAAATAGCACAAATATTTTCTTAGTTTTTGTGGTTGGGATAATGGGATGATTTTGCATTTTCATATGTCATTTTGCTTTTTGATTTTTGATATTTGATTTACGTCGAACAATTAATGTTTGAACTCGTCCACAAAGATAGCCAGGGTGGTCACAACGAGCTACAACAAGGTACTACCTGACCGCAATCAACACCTTGAACCATTTGAATTCCGATAATGGTTTTATAGTGACTTTTTTAAAGTTAGCTTTCTTGCAAATCTCCTTCCACTGCTTGAAACTTATGCAGAATTCCCCATCGTTTAATATGTGTTTTTTCCCATTATCATACATTCGACTGAACGCTTTTACTCCACCTTCTTTTAATGCGAGAACAAACTCGTTTTTCAAGAAATCGATAATTCTCAACAACCGTTTTGGATCCTCTAAGTTTCCCGTAGTATCTACATCAATATCTCCGAGAACGAATTTCCCGCCCGGTTTTAAGAACTCATAAATTTTTTCTATCACCGGGTATTTGCTTTTTACATGGTGAAGTGTAACCGTGGAAGCGATTATATCGAATTTTTCATTTTCGAAATCAAGATTTTCAGCATCTCCAAGTTTACAGGAAATATTCTCGGAAAGTTGAAACTTATCGATTTTACTTTTAAATATTTCGAGCATTTCCGGAGAACTATCTATCCCGTAAATTAAACAGTCTGCTTTGTCTAAAAACTTTAATGACAACAATCCTGTTCCGCAGCCAATATCGAGAACCTTATCACCATCTTTTACTCCGGACGATTCTACGACTAAATCCAATAATTTATGGTGCCTATGAACTTTGCCTAATGTATTGTCATATTCATTAGACCAGTCTTTAAACCATTTCTTAGTAACCGTATTTTGTTTCTTCATTTCCCCTCAACATTTCACTAAAGTGGCAAACCTATAAACATCTAATATAATTGTTTGCCAGAGTTTTTTTATTTAAAGCGCTTAAGGAACTATATTAATCAATCACCTCACCTCGATATTCGCAGTACCCGGTTCCCAGAAATTTCCTGTTAAAACAAGCTCGTACAAACACCGAAGCGAAAGGTTAAAATACTGATTGTCCTCTCCCGTACCATCAAGATATAATAATCTTGAGGCAAAAGAATCGACCATTGTCTGACTGTAACTCATCCCACCAACCGCGAATCCCCCTACAAAAGGAGTATTATTCCATTGTGCATCCTCATGGGGACTCCCATCCAACTCATATCCATCAATTATATTCGCTGCTCCGATAGAATCAGCAAAGTTTGATATTTTAACACACCAGTCGAGGGCATCTTGATTTCCATTCCAGATGTAATCCGGAGCTATCCTCCATGGAACTCTGCAGGCATCATAGCGATAATAATCCAGCCATTCCCAATCTGAATCTGAAGTTCCCCCGGGAATACCATCATAAGATTGCCAGTCCGGAACCAATCCCGTATTTCCATTGGCTCCGTTGTACAATATTGTATAAGCGTCATCCGCAGCTGTATCCCAGAAAGCGTCGTTTGTCTCATCCGCGAACACTCGAAAGTAAGCGGGTGAGTAATATGATATATCCGTTATATCACAACCACCCCAATGCCCTCCCGGCTTCATCGTGT
>CAZQNI010000085.1:0-6494 GCA_964594255.1 uncultured bacterium
TAAGACATTATTGTTTTAAGTAGTATTTTTCCTTTTCTCTCATTATTTTTCTCTGATGATTGGTTCTGTCGTCATACCCCGCAAGATGTAATATACCGTGAACGGTGAGAAGTTTTAACTCCGAAAGGAGATCATCCTCTTTCTGTCTTTCAGCTTGTGATATAGAAATATAGATGTCTCCCATGAGTTCAGGCGTATCATCAAAAGGGAAAGATAGAACATCCGTTATGCTATCTCTGTTTGTGTACTTCTTATTCATTTCCTTCATCTTTTTATCATCGACGAAAGTTATCGAGAGTTCTCCTTTAAGCTTTTCTCTTTTAACTACCTTTTGGGCTACTATTCGAATATCCTCTTCGAATTCGGGGATATTATTTACGAAAATTTTCATTCAGATTCAGTGGGATATTTGGGACGATGATGATGCAGTCCCTCCAGACTTTGTGCAAAATCCTGTGCTATAATTTCGAGATCCTGTAATGAAAGTTCAGATTTACTTAACTGTCCGTTACTGTAAGCTGTATTTATCCTATCGTCTATCGTCTTTCTCACATCGGCAGGAGTCGGATTATCCAGCGAACGAACGGTAGCTTCAACCATGTCGGCCAGCATAAGAATGCTAGCTTCTTTACTTACAGGAACCTCAGCGTCATATTTAAAATAGTCCTCATCGACTTCATCCAGCATTTTCTTAGCTTTTTCATAGAAAGGTCTTATTAGAGAGGTCCCCTGGTGTTGTTTTATTATATTAATAATCTGTTCAGGCAATTGGTGCTGTTTGGCTATTTTTACAGCATCCTGAATATGAGATTTGATAATAATAGCTGAAAGCTTTGGAGGTAATTCATCATGTGGATTGTTGTTGTCTTTGAAATTCTCGGCAAAGAACCTTGGTCTCCTTAATTTTCCGATATCGTGAAATAAACCTCCGACTTTGGCAAGAAGAGAATTTGCGCCTATTGCCTCTCCGGCACTCTCAGCAAGGGTACTTACCATCAGAGAGTGCTGATAACTACCCGGCGCTTCTTTCGACAGCCGTTTTATTAAAGGATTATTCAAATCGGAATACTCCATCCATGTAAAATTTGTAGTTATGTGAAAGATACGTTCAAAAATATACAGAAGCCCAAAAAGAATAAGGATTGACAGAACCCCGTTGACAAGACCGTAACTAAAGCCAATTGATATATTCCTCACACTTGATCTGTTATACAATTCAACAGCAAAAATCAAAAACGCCGTCATTGCCGCGACAAACATTCCCGTGCGGTAAAGTTCTTCTCTGTTTTTAAAACTTCCGCTTAAGATTCCTCCCGCAAGACTTCCCGTAAACACAGGTATGAAATTCATAAGACTGAAATTTTCATAAAGTGAAAACACCAAAATACTAGTTACCGCTATCAGCACTCCAAAATCAAGATTTACAGCAAGAGTAAAAAACATAACAAAACTCGCGAGAGGGATAAGATACTTAGGCAAAAATTTATATAAAATAAAAATAATAGCTATATTCATCAAAAAAAGATAGAGAAATTTACTGTTTTCGTAAACCTTTTTGACCCGGAAGCGTATAAAAACCAAGGAAAAAAGACAAACTAAAAAGAAATATAATTGATTCCTGGCAACATTATTAAGCAGAGAATATGAATATCTCTTATCCTGATGGCTTCTAAGAGAATATAACTTCCTGAATTCTTTCGCAGTAACAATTTCATTCGCCCCTACTATCTTCACCCCCTTTCTGACTACACCTAGAGAATCCGAAATCGCGTTTCTTGCTTCTTCCCTCATTTTATCCGTACCTGCAAAATCAACAAGCAAACTTGGGACAATCATTTTTTTAAGCTCTTCTATAAAAGATTCTTCTATAGAGAAGTAAGTAAAAAGGTCACCAACTCTTCTAACAAAAGACCCTCTTGCTTGTTTTTGACCAAGTACGGAAGATCGCTTAACGAGGAAGCTCGAATCAGTTCCTTCTATAAGTAATTGATCACTTTCGTTCTCAGGTAAATTTTCTGTGGTAAGTACAACTCCTTTATCGTAAATATCAAGGAAAATTTCTTTTATATTTTGCTTTTTTCTTAAGATCTGCCACTTATAAGGAGAGATATCAGCATAAAAGGTAATTAGCGAATCCAATTTAGGTAACATGCTCTCCGCTTCTCTTTCTTTTATTATTTGAAGCACCGGAGGTACTTGTAACGCAGCTTTTTCTCTTTCTTCGTTTAATTCATCTTTGTATTTTAATATTTTAAAAGTGTAAGGTGCTATTATATCCTTTAAGGAAAGGTCCCCTTCTTTCAGTATGGGTGTTTTGCCTTTATAAGGGTAAAAAATGTTAAATATTAAAAGAAGCAAAAACAAAAATATAAAATGCTCTTTATTTATTTTTATTCTCTTCATATTTTTTATAAGCTCGTACTATTTTTTCTACCACAGGATTTCTGACCACATCGCTTTCGTTAAGATACACAAAGGAAATATCGCCCTGATCGGTTAAAATATCCTGAAGCTCTATAAGCCCTGAGATTCTTTTATCAGGAAGATCAATCTGGGTTATATCTCCTGTTACCACAGCTTTTGAACCTTCTCCGATTCTTGTTAGGAACATTTTCATCTGTGTATGTGTGGTATTCTGTGCTTCATCAAGAATCACAAAAGAATCTTTTAGGTTTCTTCCCCTCATAAAAGCAAGAGGAGCTATTTCAATAATACCGTTATCCACATACGCCTGCATCTTCCTTTGAGGCATCATTTCGTAAATTGCATCATACAGCGGAATAAGATATGGTTTTACTTTTTCTTCATAATCTCCCGGAAGAAATCCGAGGCTTTCTCCTGCTTCTACGGCGGGCCTGGCAAGGATTATTCTCGAGACTTTTTTTGACAGAAGCGCAGAAATAGCTGAAGCTACAGCAAGATAGGTTTTCCCTGTACCAGCCGGCCCTATGGCAATGGTTATCACCCTATCCTCTATCTCTTCAAGATATTTAGTCTGATTAGCAGTTCTTGCTTTTATGACATAATCCGGTAGTAAAATAATATTGTTTTTATTTTCTTTTGCATGCAAAAAATATTTTATATCACTCGTGGTAAGCATCCCTCCTTTTTCCAAAGATTTTGTTAATTTTTCTATTAGCTCTACTGATTTATTTACTCTGTTTTTCTCGCCTGCTATCGTTAATTTTGAACCTCTAACAATTATTTTTACCCCGAGGTGTTCTTCGAGAAAGTTTAAATTTTCGTCTTTTACTCCTAAAAGGGCAACGCTGGATATCTTTTCCAGGTCCACAGATTGTCTAAACATATCTTATGAAAAACAACCCTCCCACTAAAGATTTAATGAGAGGGCTATTTTTTTTAAAATTATGGTAAAAACAAATTAAGGTCTTGGTATGAAAATGTTCCAACCGGGTTGTATTAAATCAGGATTACTAATTTTATCCTTGTTTGCATTATAAATTTCTTTCCATCTTGCATATTTACCGTAACCATAAACCTCGGAACGTTCTGCTATTTTACAGAGATAATCTCCCATTTTCACCTTATACCAAGAAATCTGCTCAAGTTTCTCTTCAAGTTCTGCTTTCTCTGATTCGAGTTCCGCTATTTTAGTATCCATTTCAGAAACTTCGATCTGAAGGGCATCAATCTGTTCCTGTAAATTTGCAAGCTGTACTTTTAAATCTTCTTCTTCAACTGTTAAGGCATTTATAATAGAGTCCGCCTGAGCCGGAGTCCATTTCTGCTCAGCCAGCAATGCCTCCTCCACGGCCTCTTCTTCCACAGCTTCTTCTTCCATCACTTCCTCTTCCAACATCTCTTCTTCTTCCATCATCTCTTCTTCCTGAGCCAAAAGGCCAAAAGAGAAACAACATAGAATTAGAAATACAATTAGAAAATATCTCATATTTAACCTCCTATATTTCCTTACTACTTTGGTAGGTTAAGATCCCAACCAGGCAGTATTATATTAGGATCTTTGATTTTATCCTTGTTTAGATCATAAATGCTTTTCCAACTTGAGATACCCTCTTTTGCAGCAATCTTTGCCAGGTAATCACCAGGTTCAACTCTGTACAAGTCATCTACTACTGCCGGACAAGATCTTACCTTCTCTTTCAGCTCAGCAACTTCGGTTTCCAATTCGCTAAGTTTGGCTTCGTTGTCGGATTTTTCCATCTCTAAATCAGAAAAAGTCCCCTCGGCGTCTGCCACCTCAGCTCTAAGTCCATTAACGGCTAGTTCCCTTGCCGCCAACTCATCCATCTGTTCCTGGGAGGCGTACTGGGTACATCCAACCATTAACAATATGGAAAACACTCCCACTAAAAGCTTTTTCATCGATACCTCCTTTTTAGTGTTTATTCCAATGGTACAACTAACACTATAAACAGTTTCAAGCACTTTGTCAAGGATAAAATTTTAAAATAGCTCCGAGGGGAATCGAACCCCCATCTTCACCTTGAAAGAGTGATGTCCTGAGCCATTAGACGACGGAGCCAAATTGCACTGTAAAATAAACAGAAGGCTCCTTTTGTCAAGGGGTTCTAAACTTTTGCTCATCTAATGCTATCCAACTCGTTGCTGTTTCGAAATGGATAACTTTGATACAATTAAACTCTAAGATATAACATTCAAAGCGAAAAGAAATCCAAGTTGACAAAGATTGAAATGTGTTTTATTATTTGGAAATATAATGGAAAATGATAAAAAAACTATGTATGATATTAAACTTTTTGTAAGCCAAGTTTACAAAAAAAAGCTTCTTGCATGGATAACAAATAAAGCCCTACTTACGCTATCTATACTGCTTACTGTTTATCTTTTCTGGCTATTATTCAACCGAATTTTTTATATGACTCAAGCAGAATGGAATATCTTCCCTTTAACATTAATTCTCTCTTTAATTCCCTTTTTATCAGGTAAGCCGAATATTTCCGAAATAATAGAATTCCTTGAGAAACAGATAAAAGAATTAAAAGGCAGGCTTTATCTTATAATGGAACCGTACCCTACTGCCCTTGATTCTAAAGTTTATAAAAAAAGAGCTCTGAAAGAATGTGCTTCTATCTTAAAAAGAAAAAATATCAAAAAGTTGACACCGATTAAGCATAATCCCAAGCACCTTAAATTTTTGGTTTTAATAATACTAATATTAACCGTTTTCTGTATCCTCTCCGGAGGAATAAAACTTAAGAAAATCTCAGAAAAACCTGTTATAACTTATGCGGATAAGAAGATAAAAGAAAATCAGGCAGCTCTGGTAGTTGCAAAAAGCACCCAGCTAAAGAGAATGTATCTTTTAAGCAATGAAGGCGCTGAAAGAATGGTTAATTTTGGAAATGGGAAATTTGGTATCATGGCAAGAATAAAAAAGACTTCGGAGTTTCAAGTCGGATATAGAACATGGAAAAGTAAGAAGGTAAAGCTTGAAGTGGTACCTTCATTATTTGTAAGTAAATTGGTACTCAAATATCAATTCCCGGATTATCTGGAAACAGACTCTTTCTCTGACACATTATATAATTTTGAAGAGGAAATCTTAATTCAGGCGTTAACTGGAACTCAAATTCATTTCACTGGCGTATCAAATTTGACTCTTGGAGGCATAAAAGGTAGTATCAACAATAAATCTATAAAAGGGGAAATTTTTTCTGGTAGTTTTACTCTAAAAGAAAAGGGCAAAATTAGCGTAAACTTAACTGATTCCTCACTTTCATCTTCTTATACGCTTGATTTCTTCATCGATCCAATAAAGGATGAGCCTCCATCTATTGAGTTTCTTTCTCCAATAGAAGAGTACAAATTAGGAGAATCAATGGAAGTTCCTGTAATACTTCAAGCAGAAGATGATTATGCACTTTCTTCGGCAAGTTTGCTTTACGCAAAAGAAAAAATTGAGATTACTGTCCCACAGAAAGCAAAATTTCTGGAGGATTCCCTGACTTTACAGATAGAAAACCTTATGCCCGGAGAAACACTTAAACTCAAGGCAATTGCAATTGATCTGGCAGGTAACAAAACTCTCTCCTCTCCGATTTTAATATATATGCCCACCTTCGAAGAGATATTCAGTGAATATCAAGCCGTGAATGATACTTTAAAAAACTATACCGCCGATATAGAAGAGAGAGAAAAAGAGATATCTGATAAAATCGAAAATTTCTTATATAAAAGTGACCTGGGATCCAAAACTCAAGATGAGATAAACAAAACATTAAAAGAACAGAAAGATTTAATTGAAGGAATGCAAAAGTTGGCCGAACTCACTGAAGAAATTAGAAGTCCCGAGATTTCCAAAGAGGTTGACCGTATACAAGAACTCCTTCGTAATTCACAGGTAAAAGATTTTTTAAATAATTTAAATAAAATGATTGAAAATCCCGATATCTCTATTGAAAATTTAAGCAACCTAAATACTGATCAGAAGTATTTGCTGAAAACATTGGAACTCTTTAAAAAAAGTCTTGAATACCTGAAAAAGCTATTGG
>CAZQNI010000086.1:0-6450 GCA_964594255.1 uncultured bacterium
GAGCTATTGATCTAAGGGTTGTTACTAGATCCGCGGCTTCCAACCTCATTGAAATTCTTTCTTGGGAGTCATCCCTATATGCAGAGCCGCTTTCTTTCTCGTATTTTTCTTCTGTACTTACTTTTTCCCCGGTACTCCAAGTATTAAAATCCTCGCTTTCTCCGGCAAATTTAAGTGAGATTGTATTCATGCTCGGATTGGAGATTTCGTAGCCGAAATCTCCAGAGCGTCCTATAACTATTCTTGTCAGAGAAGCAGAAGAAATATAGGATAGGGCTATATTCTCTATTCTTCCTCTGTTAACATTCCATAGATTACCGTCAAAAGAACTTTTTGTCTGAAGGAGATCTATAACTATCTTATTGTCCATTGTAAAATCAGAACTGCTTGCATAATCAGTTAAGGTAAAGATGACTTCCGTTGTACCATCGACGTTTTTCACTGCAATATCTATCAATTCCGGTTCTCCTTCAGGATTGCCCAGAATCAAAAGAGGGAGTAACAAAAACAATAGAAATACTCTTTTATACATAAATCACCTCTCTTGGTTTTTTAACGATAAAGTAACTTTTGTTTGTTCGCCAAATTTTCTAAGCAAAAAGCTAATCGAGGATTCAGTAACATTTAAGACTTTGCCTCCGACTACAAGATCCCCTTCTTTAAGTACAAAACCTCGGTTTCCTTCTTTTACGATAGCAAGATATTTATCTTTGACCCAGATAATACCAGACAATTCTGCTAAATCAACATTCAACTTTGTCTCCTGGCCTTCAGAACCGGTAAGCAAAGGGGCAAATGGATCCGGATTTCCCCTATCCGAATAAAAAGCTCTGATCCAGTTAAGCGCTTCGCCAATATTTTCTAAGGAGTCAATCATAGCACTATCGATTTCTTCTTCGCTTTTTTCTTCATTTGCAGAAGTTATAAGATTGAAAATTTCCGCTTTTCCCGTGGGTGTTCCGCTCTTTTCCGGAGAGAAAAATTTAACGGTTTTTGCCAAAATCTCATTGAAGATATTCCCTCCTTCTTCGTTACAACCCGATAAGATGAAAAAAGTTAAGAAAATCAAAATAATTTTAAAGGATAATTTATCCTTCAATTTTCCCTCCTTTTGTTACATAAGTCAGTAAATTAAAAGAAGCCGAAATTTGAAGTTCTTCCTCATCTCCACTCGAAACGGGACTCAACTTTAAATTTCTCACGTTTACTATTCGCTCCATATTATTCAAATCAGCCATAAAACTACCTATCTTATGGTAACCTCCCTGGACCTGGATTTCAATTCTGATTTCATCATATTTTTCCTTTGAGGCTCGACCCATAGGCTTGAGATGTTTAATTTTGACTTCGTTCTTTGAGCTCTGTTTAGTCAGGGTAGTAAGTAGAGTAGAGATGCTTGCTTCCGTTGGTAACATTTTTTTAGCCTGATTCCATTTGGCCGAAACAATCTTGAGCTTTCTGGCAGCTTCTTTTTTTCTCTTAACCACTGCAATTGTTTTGCTCAATTTGGTTTCTAATTCTTCATATTCTTTTGTCTTTGCATCTATTTTTTCATTCTTTTCTTTTATAACGGTAAAAAACATACCGAAAAAGATTAAAACGGCAAGGAATCCTATAATTATAGAAAACTTCATTCCTTTCAATTTGCACCTCCGCGTATACTACCTGACAACTGGAAACCTATCACAGAATGTTCTTTCTCCTCGGTTTCTTTAATTTCATCTAACTTGACGTCATTAAAATAAGAAGAAGCATTTAATTTGTCCATAAAATTCGAAATCATATAATTAGAGAAGGTCTTCCCATTTAATTTAAAACTTTGATTGCTTTCCTCAAATAAAACAAGCCACATATATTCCGGTTTCAATTTATTTAATTCGTCCATTACATGAAAATGTAGAGCCCTACCCTCATTCAGATTCTGAACAAGAGATACCCACTCTTTGAGTTCCGTTTGTTGTCTTTCTATATCTTCCACCATTTTTCGTTCCTTCTCAAGTTCTTTGAGTTGCCGTTGGGCTTCTGCAATGTCCCTATCAAGCTTTTTTAGCTTTAAATCCCTCTGGAAGTTTAGAAAAAACACCCCTGCTATTGCAGCCCCTAGCAGCAAAACCGAAAAAATCATATCGAATTTAGGAATGCGCAAAGATGGCTTTTTTAATCTGACTTCTCTTACTTTTTTCCTTTGTTCTTCAGGCACTAGATTGACTTTTATCATTATTATAACCCCCTAAGAGCTAAGCCTAAAGCAAGGGCAAGGACCGGAGCCTCTTTTTCTATTGGTACTTTAATAAATGGAGATTCACTGTCATATTCAAACTTAATAAAAGGATTTATGACCTCTGTATGACCTCCGAATCGCTCTTCTAAGAATTGCGGTAATCCTGATATAAGACTTCCGCCGCCGCTTATAACAATTTCGTTGAAGTTTTCAAAACCCTCTGGAAGATATGGTAGTATTCTTTCTATGGCAACCCCAAGATCATCCTGGAAACTCTCCATGGCATTCTGATACGCGTATTGATCTATATCTTCTTTTTTCCCGGACTTGATTATGTCGATAGCTCTCTCTCCGTCTATTCCGGCTTCTCGTTGCAAAGCTTGTATTAAATTGTTAACCGAAGTAGAGACGGAACGTGTAAAATGATTTACCGAACCCGAAATAAAACTCATTGTAGTAGACTGTGCGCCGACATCAAAGAGGCCTACTAATTTGTTTGGATTAACCGTGTAGTTAAACTCAAATATATTCTGAAGTGAGAAGGCAGCAATGTCTAGTATTATGGGTTCAAGACCAAGTTCTCGGAAAAGATTCATTCTTGCTTCTACAGTGTCTCGTTTTGCGCCTACGAGAAGAACTTCCATGGAATCTTCGCCAGCATCGGGGTTAACTATTTCAAAGTCCAGAGTAATATCCTCTATGTCATAGGGTATATACTGTTCCGCTTCCCATTTGATTTGTTCTCTAGCCTCAGTCTCATTCATTTTCGGCATTTTTATCTTCTTGACAATAATATCCCTTCCGGATATACAACTGACAACCTGCTTGTTGTCAACTTCTAAAGTATGGAGATTTTCTTTTATCGCTTCCAGAACTGTCTCTCGATCCATCATTTCTCCGTCAACAATAGCATGAGAGGGTAAAGATGTAATATTGCATTTAGTCATTACTGGCCTTTTAGCACTCCCTTCTACCACCACCGTTTTAACCGAATGGCTACCTATATCCATAGATAGTATCGAACTCTTCCTGAACATAAATACCTCTCTTATTTGGTCTTATCGTAATTATAAGTTATCTTTAGGAGTTTGTCAAGTCCATTAAGGAATATCTTACCTTTGCAAATTTGAAAAGTTTTGAGTGGGCATCAAAATGTTCCTTTAAAATTCCACTCGTCAGACGAATATCTCAAGAGTAATTTTTTCTTTAAAGGGTTTTTACTGAAATTCTCGAAAGAAATATTGAAAGTGCTTTCAAAAGATTGAATTATAAGGTTTTTTAATTCATGCAATTCGATTTCTTTACCTGTAGCCATCTTAACTGTAGCCATGCCGGAATTTATAGTAAAGCCCTCGGGGGTTTTCAACATAATTGTCCCTTGTTGAAGAACTATATCTTTATCTCTATATTGTGCACTTCCTATGACTTTTCTTCTTCCCCAGCATAAATCGGCAAGCGAAATTGAAGAAAAACACATATTTGAATTTCGTTGTTTTTTACTCATAGAAGCTCCTCTCTTGATTGTAGTTTCAATACCAAGGAGTTCAAAAGCTTTTTTGAAAGCAAATGAAATTTTCCCGTAAGATTCGATTACATTTCCACCAATAAAGGGATTACTTCTGTGAAAAACAATAGAATAAGTGCAATCAAAGGAGTGAACGACAGCTCTACCTCCGGTTCTACGCCTGACCCACTTAATACCTCTGTCCTCTAACTCTCTAAGCCAGGCCCCTGTTTTTTGATGATATCCCAAAGAAACAGAGACCGGATAAAAATTAAAAAATCTAAGAAAAACAGTATTCTGGTCACTTACATAATCCATTAAAGATTCATCGTAAGCCATATTAAAATAAGGATCGTTGAAACCAGTATCTATCAAATACCACATAATATATAGGCAATACTAATCAGAAACGTCCTTTCTGCAATAGCTCAGCCTTTTCGAAGAAAACCTGCTTGAATATAATGTAAATATGAAAAATTAAAAAGCAAAATGACATATTAAAATGCAAAAAGACTTTTACTATTTTAAGGTGGTATGGTTTTTTGTTATTTTTGAATTTTTATTTGTAATTTTCCATTTTGATATTTAATTTTTGATATTCCAAAGAAAGGAAAACATAGGAACAGTTGATTGTTCGAAGAAAAAAGAAAATCAAGAAAAATTTCACAAATATAACGGAACATTTTAGCCTTTTCTTCGTCTTTAATTATGTAGAACATAACAACCTCCTTATTAAAGAATGCCCTCTCCCCTCTGAGGGCATTCTTTATAAAAATGGGGTTGACAAATTAAAAATTATATGTATAATATTTACTGATAATCGTGTAAAAAATCTTAAAAATGGAGTTAAGTTATGGGTAAGAAAGATATAACACGTTATGATCCTGTTGATAGGATTTTCAACCTGAGAGAAGACTTTGATGATATAGTTAAAGATTTCTTCGCGGGTTTTTCAAATGTAAATACAGGTAGAGGCGTTTACCCTCTTCTGGATATAAGAGAGGACAAAGAAAAATATACTATAAGTATAGAAATACCGGGTGTTGAAAAGAAGGATCTAAAAATTTCGGTAAAAAAAGAGAAACTTATTATACAAGGAGAAAAAAGGGAAGAAAAGAAAAGACAAGAGGAATCGTACCTCCGCGTTGAACGTTCTTACGGGAATTTCATGAGGTCGGTAAGCTTACCAACGGAGGTAGACCAGTCACAAATAACCGCAAAATACAATAATGGTGTTTTAAAGATTACTCTACCAAAGACAGAAAAAGTGAAAGCTAAAGAAGTAGAGGTTAAGATAACTTAACCGAGTAAGTAAGTTTAAAATTATACCGGCACTGCATCGAATTAAGATATAAAAGACAAAGTATGAGACAAAAAGGGGGACTGTTGAATAAAAAACTAATTATATACGGAGCTTCTTTTGTTGCTTTAGTTGCTATTGTGGGATTTTTTGCAGGCATAATAACAGCTGCCAGTTTCTCTCTGAATGCAAAACCGGGAAGTGAAAGTGAGGAAACATATGCTGCGGGCGGAAAATTTTCTTTTGCTCCCATAGTTGAAAAGACTTCTGCCGCGGTAGTTTCAATTGAAGGTAAAAGAACCGTTGTTTACAGATCCCCTTATTATGATTTCTTTGATGATCCTTTTTTCAGAAAATTCTTTGGGGAAGCCCCGAGGAGAAGTGTCGAGCAAGAACAGAAATGGCTAGGTTCGGGTTTTATCGTCGACTATAAAGGGAAAGATTATATACTCACTAACAATCATGTTGTAAGGGATGCCCAGGAGCTAACTATCTCCCTGTCCGACAATAGGAAGTTCAGCGGAGAAGAGATTGAAATTATCGGTAGAGACCCGGAAACGGAAGTTGCTGTAATCAGGATAAAAAAAGGTGGAGACTTACCCGATATTACTCCCGGAAGTGTTGATGAATTAAAAGTTGGCGATTGGGTCATTGCCATTGGTAATCCATTCGGTCTCTTTGGAACGGTGACCGCCGGGGTTGTTTCCGCAAAGGGTAGATCCGAGGTATCTCTTAGCAGGAACATTTATGCGGATTTCATCCAGACAGATGCGGCTATAAATCAGGGAAACTCAGGTGGTCCTTTGATTAACTCCGAAGGGAAGGTTGTGGGAGTAAACACAATGATTGTCTCACAAACAGGGGGAAATATAGGGATTGGTTTTGCTGTGCCTATAGATATTGCCATGGATGTGCTGGGGTCTCTTGTTGAAACCGGAACGGTGGAAAGAGGATATTTAGGTATTATTCCTGAGGATTTAAGTCAAGAAATCAAAAAGGCTTTAAACTATCCGCATGAGACAGGGGTTTATATTATGCGAGTTGAAGAAAAAACGCCGGCAGATGAAGCAGGGCTTGCTGAAGGTGATATAATTTTAAGAATCGATAATAAAAAAATAGATGATATCAACGTTTTAAGAAAAATAGTCGCTTCCAAGAATCCGAATAAAAAAGTAGAAATAACAGTTTGGAGGAACGGCGGGGAGAAAACCTTAACCGTTAAAATGGGGAAGAGGCCGACTGCAGAAATTTCCAGTGGGCCGGTGACGGGAGAAGAGTGGTTAGGTATGCAATTGCTGCCCTACACCTCAAAAGAAGCAAAAGACATCTGGGGAGATAAAGAAGTAAAGGGGGTATTTGTAAATGCGGTAAAGGAAGGTAGTCTGGCAGACAAAGCTGGGGTCGTAGAAAAATCCTTAATAACTT
>CAZQNI010000087.1:0-6435 GCA_964594255.1 uncultured bacterium
TTTAACTCAAATACTAAATATTTATTATCTGATTTCCATTTGGGATTATAGGCTGCTGCTGATACTATAACTGTATTTTTTTTATTACTTCCAATTAAATCATTTATTTCTTTTTGCGCATACTCAGGAATCTTTAATAAAGGCAATAATTCCTTATAGTTATCTACATCAATTTTAAAAATTCTGCTTTCTTTATATGGAATATAACTTTTATTAGCGTTCATGTAATATTCTTTAAGTTTCCTTATATCTCCTGGAGGTAAAACAAAAGATGGCCTATCATAATTTTCTTCTCTGTATTTCCACTCTAAAACGCGAGCGACTCCATCTGCAAGATTTACGCCCTTTTCTCCTTTCTCGTAGAGTACCTCTTTTTTTTCGTCCCAGATCAGATATTTTGCATCCCATTTCCATTCGGGTTCAAAAGCGGCTTCGGAAATGAAAACTACTTTGTTTTTAGCAATAATTTGCCTTATTTCATTTTTTATTTGATTTGGGATTCTTAAAACAGATAAAATTTCCTCAGAATTTTTACTGTCTACTCTATCTGTAAAATAACGGGCTCCTATTGATACGACTTTTCTTAAGTAATTATTGATTGCACCCGGATACTGCTTGGGGAATCCCTTACCATGGTACTTTGATTTAATCTCTTCCTCTTTTTTATCGCTCGGCTCAATTATTTTTGGAAACATATCCCTATGAATTTTCACCCTCCTTGCGCCTTTTTCTCTTCAAAGATTTTTTGTATATTAAATAGAGTTTGGACCCAAGGATTTGGTTCTGATCCTAATAGGAAAACAACCCATTTTATTATACTCGGTAATTTTTGCAGAATCCAGTTGCATAAGGGATAACCTATTTTATCAGATATAATCCGCATATAGTCTAACAGTTGACCCATTAACTTAGTTGCATCTCCAGTCATCCAAAAACTTTTAATGAAAAGGGGTAAACTCATGGCGCTTATCTTGGCTATTAATACAGGTATAAACTGTAATAATAGTAATCCAGCACAGATGGCTCCAGCTACTACACACAACCAGAGGAATACATATCCAATCCACCATAAGACGTACCATATGCCTCCGCCAATTTCTCCTTCAACCATATATGCGCCTTCTCCAGTATTGGGATTTATTGCAATATATCCTACGCCTTCCCAACCATTATACTGAATATTAGCACCAGGGACAATTACTTCCATACCTCCATTAACAGCACACTCAATTGCCGATTTTACTTTATCGGATATTTGAAGAAGTGGAAATATTTGGGAGATATTACTTGAATTAATAGTATATATAGGAATTTGCTGAGCATTGGCTATTGATAATATTCTTGTAGCAGATAGAGCTTTTGCATTTTTTACGCTGAATACCTGTTCCAGTACTCTCGCTTCCAATTCTGAGCCCATTATTCCCGATTGTATGTTATATGATTTTTTTCGGTTATTTTCACCATCTCTTCCAAAAACGGCTTCCATATCCCTATCCACATCTATTTTGAATCCATCTGTTGAGATTGCATAAGGAAATCCAAGAATAGAAGTCACTTTGACCGAAAGGGATGCTATCGCTTCTGACGGTACTCTTAAACGGAATACATCTGCCTTTCTTGCAAACATTCCATTGTAAGTGTCAAGTTGATAATAATAGAGAAGAGTGGTAATATTTAATAATTCTCCAATTACATCATAAGATACTGATGGAGAAATATCTTGATTGTTTAATTTTTCATTTATTTCTTCATAAAGTATAATCCTATTCTGTATTATTTTGTGCGGTATCTTAGAAAAAGCGAATCCTATACTATACATAGAACCAGCTATTGCAGTATTTGTTATTTCATCTTCGATCCTAGCCGGAGAATGGAAAATTATCTTATATTGCTGCTCTTTCCCCATGTTTATTGAAGAACCCGTTTTTACCGCTTGATCCTCAATTACTATTTGAGGTCTCATCTTAATTAAATAGGCAGGTATTGCTGATGGTATATCTGTTGTATCTTCTAAGGTATCGGAGAATTGAGATAATATCAACTCTTCATCACTTGAAGTAGATGGTGTATAGGCAAGTAAGGCCCTCTTTCCATACATTTCTATGGTAGGAACTATGTAAGATACATCTGTTCCTATATTCCCTTCGCTCATTATTTCTATGGTTATCTGATGCCTGAAGTTTTCGGAAATTCCCGTATACTTGCCAACAACCTTTGTGACCTTATAGGGGGGTACAGGAGCAATTCCATCACCCTCCTTTATTTTTATCCATTTAAAAGGGAATATGTCTCCGAAGGTAGCACTATCTCCTAAATTTTCATCTATCCAATTATTTGTCCTTGTCCAATAATTTTCTAATGCCTGATCCATTATTGTTGTGTCCATTCCGGTAACTGCGCCTGTTATTGTGTCGATGATTGCTGAGGAGTTAATCTCCTGCATTAGACTATCCACGTTTAAAGGAACTTCATCTTCCAAGTTTACCGGATCATTATATTCAAGTATTTTATAACTGGGATCCATTGGTATCCAGGTTGTGTCTTTACTCACTGGATTTATTTTTCCGAGGTCTATATCATAATTAAGCTGTGCCTCAACCCAACAATGTTCCATGCGTAACCCATAAGGTTTGCCATCCACGACTAACATTCTCGCGGGAACTCCCATGGTGGCAAAAATATTTCCCGCGACCCAGGGATCAAGAACACCCAACCATCCCATTGCCTTATCTATCGGAACGATAATTTCTCCGTAAACATACCTCGCTTTTATTCCGGAAGTACGTAATAGAGAAATAAGCAGTGAGGCTAAGTCGAAATCATTTCCGGCTTTTTCATAAAATGTTTCCTGTGCTCCTTTAAGACTGCCATAGTACGGCTCATATTTAAAACTGTTCCTTACATATTCATATATTTTTATAGGATCGTGTTCAAGAGCAGTTGCAAGTGAATCGATCTCGGAAGTAAATTGTACCTCCATTGTTTCTTGTAAATATTCATTCCCGGATTGCGAAACAAGTAAAGGTAACATTGAAATATCGCCGGCATAGGCGAATAGCGTGTTGCTCAGGGAACTACGCGTACCGCTTTCCGCCATCCGCTCTCCGCTACTGTCAGAAGGAAGGAACAAACCTTGAGCGTCCTGCTTATCAATCTTCTTCAGCTCTTTTTTCTCAAGGGGTTTATACTCCTCAGTTTGTATTTCCTTAACAGGTTTTGAACGGTGAGGTAATTTATTAGGGTCAAGTTCGGGAATTTTTCTTTTATAAGTATTTTCTTTGATAAATCCCTTTAATCCGTTTCTTGAAAAACTTCTATTTAACCAATTTGAGTTTGTGTACGAATTAACCCTACCTTCAAAAGTCTTGAATCTTTCTTCATACTTTTCTACAAATTCCTTGTGCCTTTTTAATATTTCGGGAGGTAAATTCTTTTCTTTTAAGGTCTTTTCAGTTTGAGCGAATCTCTTTCTGATTTCTTTATCCCTTTCCTTAAGCCCACTTAATATTGTCCTGAAAGCGTCTTTCCTCAAATCATCAGAAAAATCCTTCTCCAGAATTTCTTCTGCTTTGTTAAGGATTTCATCAAAATCTTTATCTTCAAGGGAATTTAAGATTACACTGAGTTTTTTACTCTGGGCTTCTTCTTTAAGATCTTTTGCTTGCGCGTAAGCGTCAAACCCAAATGCGAAAGGCAAGAACACAAACAGACTAAACCATAGGACAGATTTAAATAACTTCTTACGAAGTATTCTAATCATACTACAACCTCCTCAAAAATATTAAATAAAGGTAATAAATGTTTTATCCATGTCAAGGACAAATCGACGATTGCTGAATCACCGGGTAAAAGACTATCGATTGCACCTTCCCAGAGTGTGAGAGTATCAAGCATAAATTTTGTCTCAAAAACATTCGCTTTTTCAGTACCTATATTTTTAATAACTGCGGAGAGAGTAAAGTCTTCCCCTTCGACAGGAGCAGGGGGTAAAGTGCTGGCAGAAGAAACAACCAGATTAGGGCTCATAGTACTTAGAGCAAGAATGGCAAGAGCGGTCTCATACGCGTTATTGTTCCAACTACCATTGCTATCTTGTTCTGAGATGAGAAAATCTCGGGCAGCAGAGATAGCCGTGGTACGTGTAACGTCCAACGTAATTTCACTCATTAAGGCTGTTAATGCCAATGCGCTTTCATACACACTCGTTGTATCTTCCCCAAAACTACCGTTTGTATTTTGCTGTTCGGTCAACCATGTCGCTCCGTTGTTGATTTGCTGGGAGAGAATAAAATAAGTTTGATAATGTTCGAGAGAAATAACACATAGAGCTGTTAGGTATAAGCTGGAAATATTTTCATCATTATATCGCCAGAATCCCGCCGTATCCTGTTTGTCCATTAAATATCCGATTGACCATCCGATATTTTCATTTACCGGATAACCGGATTCATGTAAAGAAATAAGAGCGAATGCCGTACTTAAGACATCTCTTTCTTCTTTATCAAAAGTAAAACCACCTATAGGAGGTGAATAATAAGTTAATAGAGTATCCTGTAAAGAAGATAGATCTATATCGGAAGACGCGAGCGCTTTTATTTTTTGAGATAAATGGATACTGTTTTTAGCTTCTAAGCTATCGAGATAAGTAATCCCTTTAATATATGAACTATCTGACGGATTTAAAGCTCCGAGAGCTTCGCAAGCCGTAGCAGTTGATACATAAGTGCTCACAGTGGTATCTTCACCCCATGAGCCGTTAGCATTCTGAGAACTCTTTAGCCACCCGATTCCGTTATCAATGGCAGTGCCGACATCGTTACTGTAAAGATTAAAAGAAAAAACAAGTAATACTGCTATAAAAAGTTTAAATGCTTTCATATAATACTCCCCTCTTTTAAGTTTTCTTCTTATCAAAAACAAGATATTTTTCCTCCCATTTCCATTCAGGCTGGAAGGCCGCTTCGGTTACGATTACGATTTTGTTCTCTTTCACTAATTTTTTTACTTTCTTTTTAACTTTGCTGGGTATATATAACATTGGCAATAACTCACTCGCATTATTTTCATTAATTTTTAAAATACCAAATAACTTAAAATCTGGTTTTAAAGTATCAAATTTTTTCTTATAATCAGTAAATCGCTGGATACATTTTTCGGGGGAAATTAGAACTGTATTATGAGTCAAAGAAAAAGGTGTCGCTTCATATTTTATTATCAATTTCTTTTTATTAAATCCGGAAAAGCTCTTAATCCTATCTGCTTCGTCAACCTCAAACACTAAATATCTCTTATCGTAGTTCCATTTTTTGGTATAAACGGCTTCTGAAATAATAACAACGTTTTTTTTATTTTCTTTTATCAACTTTTTAATTTCTGTTTTATCTCGTTTAGAGATTCTTAATATAGGTAATAACTCTGTAAGGTTATTACAATCCACTCTGCAAATTACCCCTTTTCCTTGCGGAGCATTTAAAGCCCTAACATTAAAATAGTACTCTCTTAAAATACAAATATCATCGGGACTTAAAACCAATCCAGGATTCCGATAAAGGTCTCTAATTTTGTATTTTCTTCTTAGAACGGGAGCAACTTTATCCGCAATATTTATCCCTTTTTCTCCTTTTTCATAAAGCATTTCATTTTTTTCATCCCATATAAGATATTTCGCGTCCCAAACCCACTTAGGATCAAACGCAGCTTCGGAAACGAAAACCACTTTACCTTTTTCAACAGTATTTTTTATTTCATTTTTTGTTTCGTTTGGGATATTTAAAACGGGTAAAATTTCCGCGGTATTTTTACTGTCTACTCTACATGTGAAATAATGAGCGCCTGTTGGCATAACTTTCATCAAGTAACTATTAAGTGCACCTGGATATTGCTTTGGAAAACCCTTCTTATGATATTTTGATTTGACTGCTCCCTCTTTTTCCTTATCTGTATAAATTCTTTCAGGGAAAATTTGCTGAGGTTGCTTAACACCAATTATTTTAATTGTAAAAAACAGAAAAAAGGTCCCAGCTAATTCTGGAAAAGAAATATACATTGTATTAAATCTGTAAATCAAACTAAAAAAGATTAATGCCAAAGTAAACCAGTTGGCATGCGTAGTATTTGCAACGTATTTTTCCTTACTGACTTTTCCTTTATATTTGAATATTTCTAATATCAGAATACAAATGTGGCGAAAAATAAATATATACAGTATATAAGAATTAAATAATCCTATTAAACAAAAAAGGGAAAGCCATAAAATGCTATCCATATAATGTAAGTAACGATAAGTTTGAATTTCTTTGTTTATATACTCTTTATAATTACTTAGGCATTTATGTGTTATTGTTAAATAAATCAGACTTATAAAAAAAATAATCCAAGAGCAAATAACCCTCGAATAGAAAAAAAAGCTTTCGTTCGAACGGAATCAACAAGTAA
>CAZQNI010000088.1:0-6374 GCA_964594255.1 uncultured bacterium
CCAAGATCAAAATCAAGCTTGCTATCTTCAATTGGGGTTGCTTTAATGTTAAATCCGGCTTTGTACTTTGAGTCAAAAGAAAAAAAAGGCTTACTCGTGAAAGTGTAGCTTATTTTTGCATCGGGAGGTAACTCTGCTCTTTTTAGAAGCTCTACTTCTCCCGTCATGTAATTTATTTTGTAATCTTCACCTCGATCAAGAAGGTCCCCATCCACTGTCAATTTTTCTGAGCCTTCAATAATTTCCCCGCTACTCTTCAGCCTGAAATTTCCTGTAGTGGATGATGTTGTTGTAATTACAATTCCAAAGTTCATTCCTTCTTTATTAACAAAATCCTTCTTCCTGTATATTTCCGGAACCGTATCTGCGCCCAATCCCGGATTTAAGAAAGGAAACCGGTCCGGGAAAACAAGGCAACCGTCCTCCCAGAGTATTTGAGACGATATTACATCGCCTTCTTCCGTTGTAATTCCAAGCAGATTAGCATATTCAACTCTCTCATTATTGGTTACACTGTTATTCCCGCCGAGGACAATTTTATGAATTTCAACTTCAACTCTCGACGGTTCTGTGGTCCCAAGTGAGTATATGTTTCGCATCTGGTAGTCCCAGGAGGGATCTTTTGGGTCAGGATAAATCGATTTCAACTGATAAAGAGTAAGCGAATCTATTATTGTTGGGTCTAAAGGGTTTCTTATGATTTTTCCAAGCGTATCTATTTTACCTGTGGAGTCAGCGAAAATCAAATAAACAGCCAATCTTCTCTTGTCTAACTTGTATGGATTTAAGATGTGAAAATAAGGCAAAGGGGGTTTATCCTGCAACAAAAATTCCCTTAAATCATAGTCCACGCCTTCTACAAGTTCTAAGAAGGGAGCAGGATCAATAGTATCACCATTAAACTTCAACAAATTGGAAGGTTTTACCGTCCCATTGTAGCTAATGAAGAGACCGTACTCTCTTAAAGAATCTGAAGTATGCGGCAAACCAGTATAAAAGTATTCGTCTTGTAAATAATTTTTTTCATTTCTTGTCACTGTGCTGCTGCTGATATTTACAGCGTCACTTCCAGTCACTTCGTCACTCTCTAACTTACCCGCACTTAAAGCAAATGAAGTGGAGCCTATTTTTCCCCTTGTTGCTATTCCGAATAGTTTTTCGCTCCCGCTTTCGGAGATAGTACCCAGATTTAGTTCCTGTATTATGTCATCTTCAACTTCCGTGCCCGTACCTCCTCCTCCACCATACCAAATTTTCATCACGTTATCCTGTTCGGATAATTCTGAATCATGGTCTATGTCAATATGTAATTTTTCTCCTACGGTTCCATTTATTTCTGCCTTAAGCCTCTCTTTGAGTATAATCTGAGGAAAGGAAGAATACGACCCTTGCTGGCCATAAGTTTGCCTGTTCTGTTTTACCTCCATATTTATTTCCTCGAAACCCGCTACTTTTATATGACCTCCTTCCCCTAATATATAAGATAGGCCTCTGGGCATCTTTAAGTTAAGATCTATATCGGGGAAAAGTCCGTCTTTAGTACTTCTTCCGGATTTTCCTGCACTTTTTCGTATCTCCTCCGCAAGAAGTGTCCTGAAGTTATTATTAAAAGACTCGTCACTCCAATCCCTAAGACTTTTCACCGGTCCCAGATACAAAAAATGTCCGTTATAAAAATAATTAGCTATAAGAAAATCATCTGATAAAGAAGAATATTGGGAAACCTCATCCCGATAGTAAATATTAGCAGGAAAATTAGAAAGATTAAGATAAGATATTAATATCAGAAGTCCCAACATCTGCCATTTTTATAGCTATTTTGATAGCTTCCTTCATACTGTTTGGATTCGCAATACCTTTACCGGCTATGTCGAAAGCGGTACCATGATCTGGAGAAGTCCGGGGAACGGGTAAACCCAAGGTAACATTTACGCCCTTTCCGTAGCTTTTCATTTTGAAAGGAATCATACCCTGGTCATGGTATAATGCAATCGTACAATCTTTACTCTGAGAGTTCCAGTATGAGTCAGCGGGAAAAGGACCTTCTATATTAAAACCTTCCTCTTGTAGTTCTCTTATAGCAGGTTTTATTATTTCTTCTTCTTCTCTCCCAAAGAGACCATTGTCTCCCGCATGCGGATTAAGCCCGAGAATTCCGAAAGAAGGTTGTCGCAAATCCCAATAAAATTTTAGATGTTTTCCTGCAAGGCGTACTTTCTCTATAATCAGTTCTTTTGAGAGTGATAGGGAAATAGAAGACAAGGGTAAATGAGTGGTTAAGAAAACTATTTTCATTTCAGGTGAAACCATCATCATCGCGAAATTACCGCAGGAAAAATTTTTTGCGAATATCTCGGTATGCCCCGGATACTCAAAACCTGCAAGATGAAGGGCTTTTTTATTTATTGGGGCTGTCACTATTCCTTCGCATAATCCCTTTTTTGCGGCTTTTATCGCTTCTATGATAGATTCATAAGCGATCCTGCCATTTGTTTTGCTAACTTTACCCATATTAAAATTACCCTTAATATCAACTATTTTAACTGTTTCTGGAATTTTAAGGTTCAATTTTTGCGAGTAATATTTAATTGCTTCTTTATTACCAAAAACTGTAAAACTCTTTCTATAAGTAGAGAGCGCTTTAAGCGCGACCTCGATTCCAATCCCCCCAGGGTCTCCTAGAGTAATTCCAATCATTTAGATTATGTAAAACTTTTCTCTACTCTATCTTGTAAAGATCGTACAATGACTTCGGTTCATATTTTTTTGATAAATATATGTCTTTTTTCTGCTTCAAGCCATTCGTTGAGTAATTTCATCATTCTTTGTTGCATCATTACACTGCTTAACCTATCCTTTATTTCGGAAAGCTCCGGTATCTTACTTTCCCCCCTGTCTTTTACCCTAAACATATGGAAATACATTCCTTCTAAAATCGGGTCGCTTATTTGACCTAAATCCATTGTGTCGATCAGAGAGATGATTGCCGGAGGGAGTGCACGGACCGGCAAAGGACCTACCGTTTCTATTTCGTAAGACAATATTGAATCCTTGGCACCCCATTGTTTTTTCATTTCTAAAGCTCTTTTTTCAGCCGTTTTAACTTCTTCTTCCTTGAAATTAAACTCAAGTAATATTTGCGAAATAACAAGTTTCATACCTTGCCGCTCATCCAACTTTATAATATGATAACCGGTGGGAGACTCAAAAATTCCGGCTTCTCCTTCTCTAAGTTCAAGTACTCCAGTAAGATGAGGAGGCAAATCGTTTGGAAGTAGTTCTCCCAGTCTTCCTCCGTACGGTATGGTTGAGACATCATCCGAATATCTTCTTACGAGCGAAGCAAAATCCTCTCCGTTTTTATATTCAGCCAGTATTTTTTCTGCTCTTTTTAATAAACGGTTATCCCCCGGTGGCAACAAAGAAACTTGCATTTTTTCAAGAGTCACGGTTTCCGGCATAATGAGTGAATCTTTACGGGCTTGATAAAATTTATGAACTTCAGCTGGCGAAACTCTCAATCTCTCTCTGAATTTAACACTCATAAGTTTATTAGTATAAATCTGAACTTTGATTTGTTCATTGTAAATTTCGTTCAGATATTCGTCCTCAAGCAGTGAAGCAAGCCCCGGTGTGTTTAAAATTAATTCGTCCTTCATTTGAGAAATTTCTTCTTCACTTACTTCCAGGGTGTCTTCTTCTGCCAGATACTGTATAACCTTATCATTTATCATTTTATCGAGCAAGTCATCATAACCGACTCCGGGATAAAATGTTGAAACATAACTTAATTCTCCCTTGGCTATTGGTTCCCTGTCAACCACACAAACAAGCTCGTCAAACGCCAGGAATAAACAAAATATAATCATTATCTTTCAAAAGAAGCAGGCAAACCGGGAGCGACCGAAGGAATCCCCATTTCCTGTTCCAAAACCTCCGGAAATATTTCATTAGAATACACTTCTTTCAATGAGTCAACAACCTCTCTAGATCTTTTTTGGAATCTTTGAGTCCTTATTCCCATTAATATTGATTGAGCTACATCTTCATAACTTACTGGTGATTTTTTCCTCGAATGCAATTTTAGTATGTCAAAGCCAAATTCCGTTTCAACAACATCTGAGATTTCCCCTGTCTTTTTAAGTTTAAAAACAGCTTCTTCGAAAAGGGGATACGCGGCGAGTTCGCCTCTTCTGAACGATCCAAGGTAGCCTTTATTCTCTGCTGTCTCATTATCAGTCGAATATTTTCCTGCGAGTTTGGCAAAGCTTTCACCTTTTTTTAGTTTATCACGGATTTCCTCTGCCTGCTGTTTTGAGTCTGAAGATATATGAGAGACTTCTACTATTGAGTTATAATCGTCTTTATTTTTTTCAAAATGACTTCTCGCTTCAAGATCGGAGACAAATTGAACTTTTGAAAGAATTTCCTGCATATAAGCATTGGTAAGTAACTGTCTCTTAAATTGTTCAATCTTTTCCTGTACTTCAGGCTTTTTCAGAAAGTCGTTTTTTACTGCATCTTTATAAACTATTTCATTAGCAACCCAACTTTCCAGTAATAATTTCCTGTTCTCGGCAGAGGTTTGTATCAAGATTTGTGCAGGAACCTGCTTTAAGAAATCCTCAATAGTTAAAGACTTGCTATCTACCTTAGCTATTATCTTTCCGCTAGTTTCTTTCTCTTTTTTACACCCACTTACTAATAAAATACTAACAATTATGAAAAGTAAGCATAAGTTTTTTCCTTTAAACATTAAATTTCCCTCCTTAATAATGCATCTTTGGCATTTGTTTTTAATCCAATACCTTTAGTCCAAATTTTTCTTTGTTTTGTTCAAAAATTTTATCTCCAATTTCCTTTGCCTTATCTTCTCTATAGTCTATCCTTACGGAAGATTTCACATCTGAATAATCAGGTAAGTAACTCTTCTTAATATCAGTTACTTTTATAATCGCCCAACCCCTTTTAGTCTTAAAAACTTTCGAGATTTCTCCTTTTCGGAGGAGGAATGCCTCTTGTCCAATAGCACCCTTTTGATCCTTTCGTGTATAACCAATGTCGCCACCTTTTTTACTTCCTCTTTCAATTGACACCTCTTGCGCAAGAGCCTGGAAACTCTCCCCTTTTAAAAGCCTTTTTCTTACTTCCTGAGCCTCTTGCTCTTCTTTCACTTCGATTAAAGACACTTTTCTTCTTTCTGCTACTTCGTATTTATCTTTGTTGTTTTCGTAATATGCCTTCAAATCATCTTCGTTTTCTTTAATTATGGGCAGAATTTCTTTTCTCTTAAAGAAATCTAAAGTGACATCTCTAAAACGTCTTTCATAAGCTTTTGAAAGAGAAGATTCCCTATGAGCCCCAAGTCTCCTGCACATTGCCACTAAAGTTCTATCTAAGACATTATCCTTTATAAATTGGGCAGCTGCATTTTCATTACGGAACAGGGATAAATCTTCCGTCGGGGCAGCATCTTCCATGAGGTCTCGGATTTTGTATTCTCCGATAGCTCCCCTTGCCAGTACAACGTCCAATTCTTCCTCCTCAAAAGGCAAACCTCTTCGTGTAGACACTTCTCCGGGAGCGGTTATCCTTTTCAATAGAAACGAGAGGCCTTCCGAATCAACCCTGGTATTTGCAATCCACGTTACTAACTTTCTAAATTTGTACATATAAAGAGAATTCTTACCTCGAGAAACTTGAAGCTTTAATCTAGGGTCTTTAATCTCCTCCTGCATTTTATGTCTATCAAAAGCATTTTCTCCGTCCTGCTCTTCTACATCAATTATTTTAATTATATTCCAGGTTTCTCCGTATTTTAGAGGAAACGAACTTTCTCCTTTATCCATGTTGAATATTAAATTAAAAAAGCGAGGAAAACCCGATGACCAGGAAATAGGACGTTTTAAAAACCCCTTTGATTTTCTAAGTTCTGGGTATATTGAATATTTCTCTGATACAACCCCAAAGTCTTCCCCCTTTAGCACCTCAAGGTAAGCCTTCATAGCCTGAAAGAAATCTTCAGTCTGAATGAGTTGTGCTTCCAATTTTTTTTTCGAGTTTTTGTAAAAAAGGACACAATCATACTGGGTCGGCTCTGAAGCCGAGCCTGAAAATTTTCTTACTGTCCTTCTTACTATCTCTTGATTGAATCCTTGTTCTATCCTTGTCTTTATAGAATCATCATATCCCTTCTCCTTTGCCAACTCAAAAAATACAAGATTTTGAAGGTGTTGATCCAGCGTCAAATTGTCAGGAATATCCCTCTCGAAAACCTTTTCATTTCCAACTACTGCAACTGGCTTTTCCCTTGAAATAGAGGAAAACGCCGAAATTAAAACTAAAAATAACATACCATCCCTCCAGAATTTTTT
>CAZQNI010000089.1:0-6244 GCA_964594255.1 uncultured bacterium
GCAGCAATTGGTTTGTTCAGGGAACACACGACGATAGATGGGACAATGACGAACTTCATTCACTAAAGAGTTTACATGGAAGCGACTTCGAAGCCGTTAATATAAGTTCATGGATGGAAAGACCCGGATTCGATTCCAATTCTGCTGCAGTTCCGCCGGCATCCGGTATATCTATTCCATCAACAGACAACCCTCAAATTCCACAAATTATTACACTCTACCAAAACTATCCCAACCCATTCAACCATAAAACAACTATTAGTTATCAGCTGACAACTAACAGCCATGTAACGCTAAAAATCTACGATTTTCTCGGCAGGGAAATAAAAACACTCGTAAGCGAAGAAAAAACCGCTGGTCCTCAAAGTGTCCAGTGGGATGGAACGGACTCAAAAGGGAAAAAAGTCTCAAGCGGTACATATTTTTATGGGATAAACGGAGAATCTAATCAAACTGATTCGAGAAAAATGATTTTCTTGAAATGATGGAAAAATATAAATCTCGCTTTAAAAATATATTGTTAGTAACGATCCTTTTAAGTATATTTATCGGTTTCTCATCTTCCGCATCTATCATAGATAAAAATAACAATCTTAAATTAAATGATTCCGAATATTTTGAGACACGCGGATTCAATGTTCTGGTTTACAGTAACTGGTATAATGAAAACTTTGATGACTCGAAAATGAGCGGAATTGAAATTATTCATCACGAAGTAAGAACCGCCACAAACGGCGATGTGCGTCTTGAACCGACACCCGGACAGTGGGATCCATTTCCCAATCTAATAGAAAGAAAAATAAACAAAAACGACAACAGCATCAAAGTATTTTTAAACTATCCCGATTATCAATTTAAATTCATGATAAAAGCAACCGCTAAAAATGGAGGGATTTGCTTAAGCGTCAATCTCGAAAAACCGCTTCCAAAAGAACTCGAAGGCCACGCGGGTTTTAATCTTGAATTTCTTCCGTCGGCATATTTCAAAAAAGCGTATATAATGGACGACAAAAGTAACACTTTCCCCCTCTACCCCACAGGACCGACGGCAGCAAAAAAAAACGGTAAAGTCGAACCTAAACCGATAGCTAAAGGAAAAACACTTGTCCTTGCTCCCGAAGACCCCGAGAGACGAATAACAATAAAAACAAAAGAAAACGAACTTTTATTGTATGACGGTCGTAACAAAGCTCAAAACGGATGGTATGTACTGCGCAGCCTTATTCCGGCAGGAAAATCCGGTAAAGTAATCGAATGGTTCTTAACAGCTAACACAATTCCAGACTGGATTCGTACTCCCGTTATCGGTCACTCTCAACTCGGATATCATCCAAGTCAAAAAAAGATCGCAGTAATAGAATTAGATAAAAATGATACGCCTCTTAAAACAGCGCGT
The DNA here is from genome assembly GCA_964594255.1 of uncultured bacterium. GTDB lineage: Bacteria > Hydrothermota > UBA3072 > UBA3072 > UBA3072 > JAFGHJ01. The sequence continues at coordinate 1,397 of CAZQNI010000089.1, forward strand.
TTACTAAAAATAACAGAAGAAGGAAAATTAATAGAAAAACATAAAAGCGACATAAAAAAATGGGGTAAATATTTCCGCTATAATTACTTCACTTTTGATTTCACAAAAGTAAAAGAACCCGGCTTGTACCAGGTAGAATACGGTAAAATCCGTACAAAACCTTTCATAATAGCAGAAGACATTTACGAAAACGCGTGGCATCCCACACTCGATATTTTCTTTCCCGTACAGATGGATCATATGTTTGTTAATGAAGGATATCGAGTCTGGCACGGAGCTTCACACTTAGACGACGCCCTGCAGGCTCCGGTAAATCATAAACACTTTGACATGTACGCTCAGGGCCCGACAACGGATACGCCTTATAAAGGGGGAGAACATATACCCGGACTGAACATAGGGGGATGGTTCGACGCCGGCGATTATGATATCCGGACTCAAACACATTATTCTACTGTAACAAATTTAATTCTAACATGGGAATTATTTCATCCGACAAGGGACGAAACTACTATCGACTACGAAAAACGGTATGTCGACATTCACCATCCCGATGGAATCCCCGACCTGCTTCAGCAAATAGAACACGGGACATTAGCTCTTATCGCGCAATATAGAGCACTCGGGCACGCGATTCCGGGAATCATTTCATCCGATTTATCCAGATACACTCATCTTGGAGACGCCCTAACCATGACGGATAACCTTATATACAATCCAGAAATGGACAGTCTTGAATCTAATGGATTCGAAAGCGGCACTTTCGATGACAGGTGGGCTTTTACAAGCAAGTCCAGTGCCCTTAATTACGGTTCCGCGGCTGCACTAGCAGCTGCTTCGCGTGCTCTTCGCGAATACAATGACAAACTGGCAGAAGAGTGTCTTGCGACGGCAAAAAAAGTATGGGACAAAGAGCACAGCCACAAACCCGATACATTTAGGGTAGGCAATACAACAGGGGGACTTCTTGCATCAGAGGAGCTAAAGTGCGCGGTCGAACTTTTAATAAGTACAAAAAATGATAAATATAAAAAAAGAATAAATGAATTAATCAATGAAATAGACGAGGAATGGTTAATTTTTTCTGTTACTCTTCTTATCCGTGCTATACCGTACATGGATAAGACATACGAAAAAGAAATGAAAAAAATGGTAGAGTCGAATATAAAGTTTATAGAAGAGTTAGAGAAACAAAATCCTTACGGAGTTCCCATTCCAACACAAGGCTGGGGAGGAAGCGGATGGGCTATGCTCTTCTCTATTACCAATTATTTCATGCATAAAGCTTTCCCTGATTTAATCGACCGGGAATATGTCTTCAAAGGATTAAACTTTATTTATGGATGTCATCCGGGTTCGGATATTTCCTTTGTTTCAGGCGTGGGTACAAATTCAAAAATGGTAGCTTACGGAAACAACAGAGCCGATTTTTCTTTTATCGCCGGAGGTGTGGTTCCCGGAGCTATAATTTTAAAACCGGATTTTCCAGAGAACAAAGAAGACTGGCCTTTCTTATGGGGAGAAAACGAATATGTCATCAGCGGAGGAGCATCATATATATTCCTCGTAAACGCGGTGAATGATTTTTTAAATCCATCCGAAGATTAACCCCACACAAAACCACAAAGACACGAAGTTTTTTGTTGTTACTTCCTAACTTCCTAACCTTCTAACATTCTAACTACTTTAAAACCATTTGACTATTCAACAATTTAACTGAACCGAAGAATATTCTTTACTACCCGGCCATCAAGTGTCTTCTTAATCCGAGCCGCTAAATACCGATTCTCCGTTTACCGTATAAGTCAGCGCCTTTACGGTACATGCTCCTTCGGTGAAATCCCAGTATTCATTGCCTAATTCCATACCACCTACCCAGAGCGTATCACTCTTACTGTATCTATCTTTAACGTAATTTATAAAAAGTTTTACATCGATTGTAGACGGGATTCTTTGTTCACCGGATATCCTGAACTGATGATAATCCCATCCTCCGCCGTGCGCGGGATAATACTGCGCATAATCATAAATGTTTTCACCATCGGTAACGACACTGTCTTCTACTATATAAATTCCATCATGGGTGGAACCCCACCCGAACCATATCATGACTTCATCAGTTATCGAACCCGAAGCATCAGTTCCTCCCGGTTCCTGTCCGGTAAGCCAGAAATCAAAAGCGAAATTCCAGTTATTTCCAGTTACACCATAGCCTATATCCATTTCTGCGTCACACGAATTTATATCTTTAATCTGTATAGGAAAAATCGAGACATTCGTTTGTGTACCCCAGGGTTTGGTACCGCAAATAACCTCGGGATAATTAGGACGGGTAGTATCTGTTCTATCTCTTTCCCATTCCCAACCATAACTACCGTCCGTATAAAGTATGATTGCTTGATAACAACTATCCAAATTACAGGAATACCCCCAGGCGTTATTTGAAAGTTCAAAAGCTCCTCCACTCAGCTCTATTGTGTCACCGTTCATACTGTCAATTCTTTCTATCTGAGGAGCAGAAGGAGTATAAATAGTTGTAGTGGTGGTACTGGGTCCGGTGCTTGTCGACTTACAAGAGAAAAGGAAAGAAAACACCATAAGAATAATCAAAAGTGATTGTAAGTAGTATTTCCTTTTGTTTTTAAAAAATTCCATATGACCTCCTATTGATGTAAATTATGATGAAAATTAATCTTTGTCAAGAGGAAGTCTCGCAAACCTACAACTTTAAACTTTTTGACCACAGATTAGTCAAAAATTAAATATTATAATGGAAAATTACATATCAAAGTTCAAAAATTAAGAAAAAAAGAGAAACAACAAATCACACGAATAGCACAAATGTTTTTTGTGGTAGGGAAGGGACAATTTTACATTTTAATTTGTCATTTTGCTTTTTAGATTTTAATATTTAATTTATATTAGATAGAGTCACACGGATAACACAGAGATCTTTTCACCGTCACTGTCTCATGCCCGCCTTATCTCTACTACTCTAAATCCTAAAATTAGGCTTGACAGAAAAATAGATTTTAGTAGTATTAATCGCCGATTAAGATAAAGAATAGCTTCAACTATTCTCTTAAATTATAGATTCCTAGATAAAAAAACAGTAAAGGAGGCTTTTCAAATGAGCAAACAATTCCTCAACAATAGATTTTCACATACAGTAATTTTACTTACGATATTGAGTGTAACCGCTTTCGGTCAGACCGAAGACATTGTACACGGTAATTTAATTCAATTCAACGATAACGGCGCCTGGTGCTGGTATCAGGATGAGCGAGCCGTTATTGACACTACAAACAGTAAATTGATTGTTGGTTCCGACGGCGCCACGGAAGGAGTAGGTGGTTCTCCTCGCAGCGGAGATGTTGAAGTGGTTATCTTTAACCTTCAATCGATGACAAGACAAGCAAGATATACTCTTAAAGAAAGCAATGCCAATTTTTATTGCGACGACCATAACGCTCCCGGTCTTCTGGTAAGTCCTGACGGTAAATATATTGCTTTCTACGCGGCACATAATAGAGAAAAACTTTCTTATTACAGGATATATGATTCCGGTACATGGGGAACAGAAACCGTATTCGACTGGAACGCAGAAAGAACTGGTGGGGTAAATTATAATACCACTTATTCAAATTTGTTTTATTTATCTAACGAAGGAAGAATGTTTAATTTCGCACGCGGCCACGACAACGGAAGCCCTAATTTTATTTATTCTGACGACAGTGGGGATACATGGGATTACGGTGGTCAGTTAGCAAGAAGCAATATAGGGGGGTATAGCAGAGGTTATTATAAATACTGGGGAAGCGGCGTTGACCGTATCGATTTTATATGCACGGAAACCCATCCCCGCAACTACAACACCAGCATATATCACGGTTACGTACAAAACGGCAATTCATACGACTCTTACGGTACTGAGGTTGATTCCGATATATATAGTGATTCCCACATTCCAACAGCAGAAGATGAATTTACCACCGTTTTTGCAGCCAACACGGTTTTGAATACTTATACGATGACAAATTGCTGGAATGATGACGTCCAGAGATATGAAGATGGAACAATCGCCGCAATAATATCGGCAAGAACAGGCGGCAGTCCAAGTGACCCTAACCACTGCTTCATATATTGCCGTTTCGACGGCTCGAGCTGGACACCGACATATCTTGTCAATGCTGGTAAGAAAATGTATGGTTCCGAAGAAGATTACGTAGGTTTAGGAGCATTGCATCCCAATGATCCGAACACAATCTATATTTCAACACCCTATGATCCGAGAGATGATGTTACGTTTTTGGGAGTTCGTGAAATCTTTAAAGGGGTTACCTCCGACAGCGGGGCAACCTGGAGTTGGACTCCTATTACCGAAAATTCAGTCCGCGACAATTTTCGTCCTATAGTTCCAGCCTGGAATGAACAAAATACGGCACTATTATGGTGGAGAGGGACCTATTATGCAGCACAGCATTTCGATGCGGCTGTCGTAGGAATAATCGAACATTCATCGGATTCTACCGTTTTGATGAGTTATGTAGATGCTTCGACGGAAAATACATTTTTAGCAGCAGACGGTTCACCTCTCACAACAACCGGTCCGGATGACGATGCGGGTCCTTCGGACAACCAGTGGCACATAAGGACTTCTTACGGAAACGGTACTTCTGTATTGACATCCGCAGAAATCGGATATGAAGATGCACCTCTTATTAAAACGCAGGTAACTGATATCGAAGAAGGGACTTATGACATCTGGGCAAACTTCTGGGCAAACCCCGCCGACGACTGGAGAATAGAAGCAGGACTAAATTCTGACAACATGCAAATATTCAGACA